>CANGSN010000253.1 GCA_947455805.1 Planctomycetota bacterium | reverse complement strand
TGCGGATCCATCGCCGTGAACGCCTCGCCGCCGCTGCCGTCCTGCAGCGCGCCGGCGACGACGTGCTGGCCGCGCAACGGCATCAGCGGGCCTCCGCCGGCAGGTTCTGCAGCGCCGTGCGGATCACCGCCAGCGCCTGCTCGCGCAGAGGACCATGCGTCACGGTGCGCGGCGCGCGCACCCGTTCGTCCCCCTGGCCGACCAGGTTCTGCACCAGCTTGATCAGCTGCACGAATTCCGGCACGGTGTCGAGACGCAGCAACGGCAGGAACCAGCGATACAACGCCGCGGCCTGGTCCCGCTGGCCAGCACTCGCCAGCTCGAACAGTCGCACCGACGCGCGCGGGAAGGCGTTGACGAGGCCCGCGACCCAGCCGACGGCGCCGGCGGCGACGCCTTCGACGACCATGTCGTCCATGCCGACCAGCACGTCGAGGCGGTCACCGACCAGCGCCTTGATCGCGGTCACGCGGCGCGCGTCGCCGCTCGATTCCTTGACCGCGACCAGGTTCGCATGCCGCTGCGCCAGTTCGGCGATCGCCGGCGGCGTGAAGTCGGTGCCGTAGGCCGGCGGGTTGTTGTAGAGCATGCACGGCAACTTCGTCGACTGCAGCACCGCGCCGACGTGGCCGATCGCTTCGCGCAGCTCGCCCTTGTGCACGTAGGCGGGCAGCACCATCAGCCCGCGGCAACCGGCCTGTTCGGCCGCCTTCGCCAGCGCCACCGCCTGCCGCGTGCTGAGCGCCGCGATGCCGGGCAGCACCGGCGCGTCGCCGCACGCCGCGACCAGGGTGCGCAGGATCGCGACCTTCTCGTCGTGGTCGAGCGTCGCCCCTTCGCCGAGCGAACCAAGCGGGATCACGCCGCGGCAACCGGCTGCCATCTGCCAGCGCGCGTGCTTGCCGAGGAACTCGTGGTCGACGCTGTCGTCGACGCGGAACGGCGTGGTGATCGCGGGCAGGACGTGGCGGAACGGCGAGGCGCTCATGCGGCCGGCAAGCGAACGGCACCGCGCGTTGCCATGCAAGCGCAGCGATCGCACCAGGGAGAGGCACTGCGCGCGGCCTGGACGCCGCGAGCGTCGACGTTAGCGTGGGCCCGCGTGGACGCCTCCGAAGCCGCCGCCGTGTTCGCGCGCACCCCGTGCAACCGCCTGCTCGGGATGCAGCTTGTCGCCCGTTCGCGCGAACGCGCCGAAGTCGTGCTGCCGATGCGCGACGACCTGCTGCAGGAGGCCGGCCTCGTGCAGGGTGGCCTGCTGACGGCGCTGGCCGACGCCGCCGCGGTGTGGCTCCTGTGGCCCGAGCTGCCGGCGGGCCGCACGATGACGGGAACCGACTGCAGCATGCACTTCCTGCGGCCGGCGCGCGGCAGCGGCGGCGACCTGCGCGCGATCGCGACGCTGGTCAAGGGCGGCCGCACGCTGCTCGTCGTCGACAGCCACGTGCACCAGGGCGAACGGCTCGTCGCCCGCGGCACGTTCACGTTCCTGCAGATGGAGCAGCAGCCATGATCGCGACGCAGGTCGACGGCCCGGCGGCGGCGCGCACGACGATCGTGCTGGCGCACGGGGCCGGGGCCGGCATGGACCATCCGTTCCTGGCGACCGTCGCGCGCGGCCTCGCCGCCCGCGGCTTCCGCGTCGTGCGCTTCGACTTCCCCTACCGCACCGCCGGCAAGCGCGCGCCCGATCGCATGCCGGTGCTGCAGGCCGCCATGCGCGAGGTCGTCGCCGGCTGCGGCGCCGGCAAGGTCGCGCTGGCCGGCAAGTCGATGGGCGGTCGCGTGGCGACGATGCTCGCCGACGAACTGGCGGTGCCCGCGGTGGTCGTGTTCGGCTATCCGTTCCATCCGCCCGACGAGCCGACGAAGCTGCGCACCGCGCATCTCGCCGGGCTGCGCACGCCAACGCTGATCCTGCAAGGCGAGCGCGACGAGTTCGGCACGCGCGACGAGGTCCCCGGCTACGCGCTGGCGAAGACGATCAACGTGCAGTGGTTCGCCGACGGCGACCACTCGCTGGTGCCGCGCCAGCGCAGCGGGCACTCGGCCGCGGGCCACCTGCAGACGGCGATCGACAGCGCGGCGGCGTTCGTCGCGCAACACGTCGGCTGATGCGCGCGGTTCAGCGGCCGCCGAGTTCGCCGGCGACGCGGGTGCCGAGCCACGGCTCCTTGGCGTCGGCCGCGAAGTCGCGCCACACCGCATGCTCGCGTCCGGCCTGCGTGCGCAGCCACTCGGCGACGAAGCCTTCGCCGTGCAGGCGCACGTAGCAGGGGCCGCCGAGCGCATCGCCGCCGGCGAATGCGAACGACAACTCGCTGCGACCGCGCCCAGCCACCGCCAGAGCCGTGCCGACGTCGGCGCCGCGGCATCGCCCGGCGCACTGTTCGACCAGCCGCAGCAGCACCGCCTGCGCCGGCGGCGGCAGGTCGGCATGGCGCACGCCGCGGCCGGCGACGATCACCGTCGGCGACACCGCGCGCTGCAGCAGGAACGCCGGCTCCGGCCGTTCGCCGAGCACGGCCGCGTTGCGCTGCGTCTGCGACAGCAGCAACAGCAGCGCCCGGGCCAGCACCTCTTCGCCGTGCGGGACCACCTCGACGACGACCGGCCGCGCCTGCTGCGCTTGCGCACGCACCTCGCTGCGGGCGTTGCTCGACCACATGGCGACGCCGCAGATCGCGGCGCCGGCGAGCAGCAGCGACAAGGCGAAGGAGCGCTGCATGGCCGCCTCAGCGAGCGAGCGCCGCGGCGACCAGCGCCGCCTGTTCGGCCTTGTGCTTGACCGACGAACCGGTCGCCGGGCTGGCGGCCGCGCGCCGCGCCGAACACTTCGCGAAGGCGAAGCGATCGCGCACGAACGTCCAGGCGCCCATGTTGGCCGGCTCCTCCTGGCACCAGACGAACTCGGCGGCGCCGTACTTCTGCCGCAGCGCCTGCAGCGCGCTGGTCGGGAACGGATACAGCAGCTCGACGCGCACCAGCGCCACGCTGCGATCCTCGCCGCGCGCTTCGAGCAGGTCGTAGTAGACCTTGCCCGAGGAGCAGACGACGCGACGCACCTGCTTCGGATCGGCGATCGAGGCGTCGTCGCGCACCGGCGTGAAGCCGCCGGCGGCGAGTTCGGCCGCGTCGCTGCCGGCCTCCTTCTGGCGCAGCAGGCTCTTCGGCGTCATCACGATCAGCGGCTTCTTGTCGGCGTCGAGCGCCTGCGCACGCAGCAGCTGGAAGTAGCTGCCGGCGCACGACGGGTTGGCGACGCGCAGGTTGTTCTCGGCGCACAGCTGCAGGAAGCGCTCGAGGCGCGCGCTGCTGTGCTCGGGGCCCTGGCCGTCGTAGCCGTGCGGCAGCAGCATCACGAGGCCGCTCTGCTGGTTCCACTTCGCCTCGCCGGCGGCGAGGAACTGGTCGATCTGGATCTGCGCGCCATTGCAGAAGTCGCCGAACTGCGCCTCCCACAACAAGAGGCCGTGCGGCGTCGTCGTGCTGTAGCCGTACTCGAAGCCGAGTGCTGCCTCCTCGCTGAGCAGCGAGTCGACGACGACGAACGGCGCCTGGCCCGGCTGCAGATGGTTCAGCGCCACGTGGCGCTTGCCGTCGGTGGCGTCGTAGAGCGCCGCGTGGCGCTGGCTGAACGTGCCGCGGCCGCAGTCCTGGCCGGCGAGGCGCACCGGCACGCCGCTGGTGACCAGCGACGCGAACGCCAGCGTCTCGGCGGTGGCGAAGTCGACCGGCTGCTTGCCGGCGAGCATCTCGGCGCGGCGCAGCAGTACACCCTTCACCTTCGGGTGCGGCGTGAAGTCGGCCGGCCACTCGAGCAGCTTCTGGTTCAGCTGCTGCAGCGTCGTCAATGGCACCGCCGGCACCACCGGCTGCCACTCGTGGTCGTCGGTCGGCGCCGGCATCACGTACGGCGGTGCTTCGGTCGCGCGCACCGTGTCGAGCGCCTGCTTCAGGTGCTGCTGAACCTTCTGGTCGTAGCCGGCGAGTTCTTCGGCCTTCAACACGCCGGCGCGGATCAAGAACTGCTGGTACTGCTTGCGCACCGTCGGGTGCTTCTCGATCTGCTGGTAGAGCAGCGGCTGCGTGTAGCTCGGCTCGTCGCCTTCGTTGTGGCCGTGGCGGCGGTAGCAGACGATGTCGATCACGACGTCGCGGTGGAAGCGCGCGCGATACTCCATCGCCAGCCGCACCATGCGCACCGCGGCGAGCGGGTCGTCGCCGTTGACGTGGAACACCGGCGCCTGGATCGCCTTCGCCACGTCGCTGCAGAACGGCGTGCTGCGCGAGTCGTGCGGCGCCGTCGTGTAGCCGATCTGGTTGTTGACGACGATGTGGATCGTGCCGCCGGTGCGGTAGCCGTGCAGCTGCGACATCTGCGCCGTCTCGAACACGACGCCCTGGCCGGCGAACGCCGCGTCGCCGTGGATGAGGATCGGCAGCACGTGGTTCCACGCGGCGTGTGCCGGCGCCTCGGCATGCGGCGCAGCCTGCTGCAGCTGGTCCTGGCGCGCGCGCGCCATGCCCTCGACCACCGGGTCGACGGCTTCGAGGTGGCTCGGGTTGCACGCCAGCTCGAGCGAAACACTCCGGCCGTCGGCGGTCGGATAGTCGGCGGTGGCGCCGAGATGGTACTTCACATCGCCGGAGCCCTGCGTCATCGACGGATCGAGGAAGCCCTCGAACTCGCCGAAGATCTTGGTGATCGGCTTCTTCAGCACGTGCGCCAGCACGTTCAGGCGGCCGCGGTGCGCCATGCCGAGCACGGCGCGCTGGGTGCCGAGCTCGCTGGCGCGGTGCAGCAGCGCATCGAGCACCGGGATCAGCGTCTCGCCGCCTTCCAGCGAGAAGCGCTTGTGGCCGACGAAGCGCGTGTGCAGGAACTGCTCGAACGCTTCCGCCTCGACCAGCTTGTCGAGGATCTGCAGCTGCACCGCCGGGCTCAGCGCCTCTTCGTTGCGATTGCCCTCCATGCGCTCGCGCAACCAGTGCCGTTGCTCCTGGTCGGCGATGTGCATGAACTCGGCGCCGACGTGGCGGCAGTACGTGAGATGCAGCGTCTCCTGGATCTCGCGCAGCGTCGCCAGCGGCTTCTTCGTCACGCCGTCGCTGTAGAACGTGCGCTCCTTGTCCCAGATCGTCAGCCCGTAGGTCGACATGTCGAGCTCGGGCCAGTCGCCCGGCTCGAACTTCAGCGGGTCGAGGTCGGCCAGCACGTGGCCGCGCACGCGGTAGCTG
>CANGSN010000252.1 GCA_947455805.1 Planctomycetota bacterium | reverse complement strand
GGGCTCGCTCTTTCCGGCGCGCCGGCATGCGGGTACGCACTCGCCGTGCTCGCTCTCTTCCAATCGCCGCCGCCCGGGTCGACCGACGCTGCGGCCGGCCACGGTTCCCTCGACGGCGTGCTCGGCGAACTGGCGCTGCTGTTCGCCCTGTGCGTCGGCGTGTCGGTGCTGTTCCACCGCCTGCGCCTGCCGACCATCATCGGCTTCCTGTTCGCCGGTGTGCTGGTCGGCCCGAACACGATCCGCATCGTGCAGCACGAGGCGATGGTGCGCGAACTCGCCGAGGTCGGCATCGTCGTGCTGCTGTTCGCGGTCGGCCTCGAGGTGCCACTCGGTCAGATCGCGCGGCTGAAGCGCACGATCGCGCTCGGCGGCGGCGTGCAGGTCGTCGGCACCGTACTGGCGGCGGCGGGCGTCTGCTGGGCGGTGGGGCTGCCGTGGAACACGGCCGTCTTCCTCGGCTTCCTGCTGACCCTGTCGAGCACCGCGGCGACGACGAAGATCCTCGTCGACAACGGCGAACTGAGCGCGCCGCACGGCCGCATCGTGCTCGGCATCAACATCGCGCAGGACCTCGCCGTCGTGCCGATGATCCTGTTGTTGCCGATGCTCGGCACGCAGGGCGGCGAGAGCAGCTCGGTGCTGGCGTCGCTGCGCAACCTCGGCCTGCTGGCGGTCGTCGTCGTCGCCGCGCGCCTGCTGGTGCGGCCGCTGCTGCGCCTCGTCGCGCGCACGCGCAACCGCGAACTGTTCGTGCTGTTCCTGGCGATGTGGTGCCTGTCGCTGGCGGTGGTGACCAGCAAGCTCGGCCTGTCGTTGGCGCTCGGTGCGTTCCTCGCCGGCATCCTGCTCGCGGACTCCGACTACCACAGCCAGGCCGCGGCCGAGGCCGAACCGTTCCGCGACGCGTTCGCGAGCCTGTTCTTCGTGTCGATCGGCATGCTGTTCGACTGGCGCACGATCGTGGAGTCGCCGGGCACGGTGGCGCTGGCGCTGGCGGCGGTCGTCGTCGGCAAGACGCTGGTCGTCATGCTGGCGGCGCGGCAGCTCGGCCAGCCGGGCTGGGTGCGGCTGCGTGCGGCGCTGACGATGGCGCAGGTCGGCGAGTTCTCGTTCGTGCTGGTGCAGCTCGGCAAGAAGTCGGAACTGCTCGGCGACCAGCACGAACGCGTGTTCCTCGTCGTCGCGGTGTTGTCGATCGCGATCACGCCGGCGCTGTACGCGATCGGGCGCAAGCTGGCGGTGCGCACGCGCGAGGCCGGCGGCGGGGTCGCAGCGGGTGCGCACGGCGACGCCGGCGGGCACGGCCAGCACGGGCCGGCGCTGCACGACCACGCGATCGTCGTCGGCTACGGGCCGACCGGCCGCACCGTCGCCGCCGGCATGCAGGCGCTCGGCATCCCGTACGTGGTGTCGGAGATGAACGCCGACACCGTGCAGGCCGAGAAGCAGAAGGGCGTGCCGATCGTGCTCAGCGATTGCACGCGGATGAGTGCCTTGCAGTCGCTCGGCGTCGAACGCGCGCGCATCGTCGTGCTGGCGGTCAACGACAGCGCCGCGACGTCGCGCATCGCGCAGCTGTGCCGGCAGCTGGCGCCCGACGCCCACGTGCTGGCGCGCGCGGTCTACACCGCCGAAGCCGATGGCCTGCGCACCGCCGGCGCGCACGACGTCGTGCCGCAGGAACTGGAAGCGTCGGTCGAGATGCTGGTGCGTGTGCTGCGGCGCTTCCTCGTCGCCGACGACCAGATCGGCCGCCTCGTGCAGGACGTGCGTCGCCGCGGCGGCAACGGGCGCGTGGCGCCGCACGCCGCTGGTTCGGCCGCCGACGTCACCGACTTCGTGCCCGGCATCGGTTTCGCCGTGATGCGCGTGCAGCCTGGTTCCGCGTGCTGCACGCGCACGCTCGCCGACGCCGGCGTGCGCCGCCACACCGGCTGCAGCGTCGTCGCCGTGCGCCGCGGCGCCCAGAACCTGCCGGCGATCACGCCCGACACGACGCTCACCGCCGGCGACACCGTGGTCGTGCTCGGGCCGCGCGAACGCCTCGTCGACGCCGCCGCGATGTTCGCGCAGCCGACCGCGGCGCCGTCCTCGGGGATGGTGGCCGGGCCCGGTGCGTCGGCGGCGGCGTCGCCGACGAAGGAGCAGCCGTGAACCGCTACACCCTCGGCGCCATCGCCTGCCTGCTGGTCAGCGTGCCACTCGCCTGGCATCTCTACGAACGGCGCAGCCAGCGGCCGATCGTGCGCTTCGCCACGTTCAACGTCGCGCTGCACCGCGGCGAGCCGGGGGCGCTGCTGCGCGAACTGCGCGGCGGTGGTTCGGCCGCCGGCAAGCAGCTGGCGGCGATCGTGCAGCGCTGCGCTCCCGACGTGCTGCTGCTGAACGAAGTCGACCACGATGCGGCCGGCGAAGCGGTCGCCGTGCTGGTGCGCGAGTACCTGGCGGTCGGCCAGGACGGGCAGCAGGGCATCGACTATCCGTTCGTGTTCCACGCCCCGGTCAACACCGGCGAGCCGAGCGGGCTCGACCTCGACGGCGACGGCAAGAGCGACGGGCCGGCCGACGCGCACGGGTACGGCGCGTTCCCGGGCCAGTACGGCATGGTGCTGCTGTCGCGGCATCCGATCCTGCAGGACGAGGTGCGCACGTTCCGCCAGCTGCGCTGGTCGGCGATGCCGGGTGCCTTGCGGCCCGACGGGATTGCCGACGCGGTCTGGCCGCAGCTGCGGTTGTCGTCGAAGAGCCACTGGGACGTGCCGATCGGCATCGGCCGCCGCAAGGTGCACGCGCTGTGCTCGCATCCGACACCGCCGGTGTTCGACGGGCCCGAGGATCGCAACGGCCGCCGCAACCACGACGAGATCCGCTTCTGGGTCGACTACCTGACGCCGGAACGCGCGGCGTGGATCGTCGACGACCGCGGCGGCAACGGCGGGCTCGCCGACGCCGACTTCGTCGTGCTCGGCGACCTGAACTGCGACCCGGTCGACGGCGACGCGCGGCGCGAGGCGTTGCAGCAGCTGCTCGCACATCCGCGCCTCGTCGACCCGTTGCCGGGCAGTGGTGGGGCCGTCGACGTGGCGCTGCAGCAGTTCGGCGCCAACGCGCAGCAGCGCGGCGAGGCGCGCTTCGACACCGGCGACTTCCCCGACGGTGTCGCCGACAGTGCAGCGGAGCGAGGCCCCGGCAACCTGCGCGTCGACTACGCGCTGCCGTCGCGCTCGCTCGTGGTCGTGCGCAGCGCGGTCTTCTGGCCGCGTTCGTTCGAGATGCTGGCCAGCCGCGTCGGTGTGTCGGACCACCGTCTGGTCTACGTCGACGTCGACATCGAAGGCGACGCGCCGCGCTGACGGCGGAACGGGCGGCGCCCACGATCGTCATTGCCGGCTTTGCAGCGACCGCGCGCACCGGCCAAGATCGCGGCCAGTGAACTTCGCCGCCATCGCGCGCGTGCTCGCCGGCTTCGTCGCGTTCTTCACCGTGGCGCAGCTCTTCCCGCTGGTGCTGTCGTTGACCGAGACGCCGGGGCAACGCGGCAGCGCCCCGGCCGGGTTCGCCGGCAGCATCGGGTTCGGGGCGCTCGCCGCCCTGCTGCTGTGGCTCGGCGGCCGGCGCGCGCCGATCTTCGTGGCCCAGTTGCCCACGGGCGCGCTGGCATTGCTTTCCCCGGGGTTCTGGCGCCGATAAAAGCTCCGCTCGGCCGGGCCCAACGGCCGATGTCACCGCCGCCTGTCCCGGTGGTTGGCTGTGCGAACCGCCGCGGGGCCACCCCTCTTCCTGCGAGCCACTCGATCCCGTGACCAACTACCTGCTGTTCGGCCTGTTCGCCGCGACGCTGCTCGGCATCGCCAAGTTCCACAAGTTCGCGTTGCAGATCGGGCTGTCCGGCCTCGCCAGTGTGCTGCTCGTCAAGCTGACGATGGTCGACGGGTTCAGTCTCGGTGGCCACCTGCACCACGAGTGGCCGACCATCGTCAACCTCGGCGGCCTGCTGCTCGGCTTCTCGATCCTGGCGAACTACTTCGAGCGCAGCCACCTGCCGGACAAGCTGACCGAAGTGCTGCCGGGCGGCGTCAAGGGCGCGTTCCTGCTGCTGGTGCTGGTCGCGGTGATGTCGTCGGTGCTCGACAACATCGCGGCGGCGCTGATCGGCGGCTCGGCGGCGATCACGGTGTTCCAGCGCAAGGTCCACATCGGCTACCTGGCGGCCATCGTCGCTGCCAGCAACGCCGGCGGGGCAGGCTCGGTGGTCGGCGACACGACCACGACGATGATCTGGCTCGAGGAGATCCCGGCGTTGCACGTCGCCGAAGCGGCGCTCGGTGCGGTCGTCGCCATCGCCTTCTTCGGCATCTTCGCGGCGCGGCAGCAGAACGCGCTGCAGCCGCTGGTTCGTGGCACGACCGCGCACAAGCCGGTCGACCTCGGCAACCTCGTGGTCGTCGGCCTGATCCTCGCGGGCGCCATCGCCACCAACGTCTGGCTCGGCATGCCGGCGTACGGCGTCTGGGCGGCGATCCTGGTCGGTGCCGTGATCCGTCGGCCGGATTGGAAGGTCGTGCCGCCGGCTGCCATCGGCGCCTGCTTCCTGCTGAGCCTCGTGCTCTCGGCGTCGATGATGCCGATCGATGCTCTGCGCGAGCACATGCCGGCCTCGTGGCCGACGGCGCTCGGCCTCGGCGTCGTCTCGGCGTTCTTCGACAACATCCCGCTGACGGCGCTGGCGCTGAAGCAAGGGGGCTACGACTGGGGCTTCCTCGCGTTCTGTGTCGGCTACGGCGGTTCGATGCTGTGGTTCGGCAGCTCGGCCGGCGTCGCGATCTCGGGCCTGTTCCCCGAGGCGAAGTCGGCGAAGAACTGGCTGGTCAACGGCTGGCACGTCGCCGTCGGCTACTTCCTCGGCTTCTTCGCCATGCTGCTGGTGCTCGGTTGGCACGCGGGCGACCTGACCAAGAGCCAACGCAAGGCGTTGGGCGGCACCGCGCCGGCGCATGGCACGTCGGGGCACGAAGCACCGACGCCGAGCCACCCGGGCAAGTAGCGCGCGCGCGTCAGCGCGACGCAGCGGCCTTCGGCGGCGCCGCCAGCAGCTGCCGCGCCAGTTCCACGGCTTCGCGCTGCGGGTAGCCGTAGGTGGCGATCGGGCCCGGCCAGCGATGGCGATCTTGGTGCGCCGGACACGCGGCGATCGCGCGCTGCAGCAAGGCTCGGCCGCGCGCTTCCTGCTGCGGCTGCTCGAGCAGCATCGCCCCGAGGCCGGCGAACACGTCGGCGAGCTCGGCCGCCAGCAACGGCGGGAACGGGGCCTTC
>CANGSN010000251.1 GCA_947455805.1 Planctomycetota bacterium | reverse complement strand
TGGCGCACGGCGTCGATCCACGCGGCGCCGACCGGTTCGGCCGCACCGCGCTGCAGCTCTGCCTCGCCGCGCGCTCGGCAGCGGCGGATCCGGCGGCGTTCGACGCGGTGGCGGAACGGCTGCGGCGGGCGCTCGCTGCCGGCCGTGGCACCGCTTAGTCAGCGGCGTGGGTCCTGTCTAACGTTCCGAACGTTCGTTAGTCTAACGGTATGAACATTAGGCAGCTGAACGAGCGTCTCGTAACGAGTGCCGAGGCGCCGGTGTCCTGGTTCCCGCACCTGCAGCAGCTGGCCAACCAGAGCGTGGCGTTCGAACTCGACTTCGGACTGCCAACCTTGCCGGCCGAGCCGGGGGTGCTGTCGATCCGGGGCCCGCGTCAGTACGGGAAGAGCACGTGGCTCGAGCAGCAGCTGCGCGACAGTGTGCTGAAGGGTGGGCCCGGCAGTGCCTTCTACCTGAACGGCGACCACATCGCCGACGCCGCCGAGCTGGTGGTCGAACTGGAGACCTTGCACGCCATGTTCCGCCGGGATGCACCGCATCGTCGGTTGTTCGTCGACGAGATCACGGCCGTCGACGGCTGGGAGAAGTCCTTGAAGCGTGTGCTGGATGGAGGCGGCCTGCGCGACGTGCTGGTGGTGACGACGGGTTCGCGGGCCCGCGACCTGCGCCGGGGCGTCGAGCGCCTGCCCGGTCGCAAGGGCAAGCTGTCGCGGACCAGCTATCTGTTCGTGCCGTTGTCCTTCCGGTCCTTCGCTGCCAAGGCGGGCGATCGCTTCGGCGAGGACCTGGTGGTCGCCTACCTGCTGACCGGAGGTTGCCCCGCCGCGGCCGCAGAACTGATCCAGCGTGGTCGCCTGCCGGAGTATGTCGTCGAGATGGTGCGCGACTGGATCTTCGGCGAGTGCTCGGCGAGCGGTCGGGATCGTGGCAGCCTGCTGGCCGTGTGGGAGGCGTTGTTGCGACGCGGCGGCACGCCGATCGGCCAGGCCAACGTCGCGCGCGACGCCGGGCTCGCCAACAACACCGTTGCCCAAGGCTACCTCGAGCTGCTGGCCGATCTGCTGTGCGTCGGCACTGCGTTCGCCTGGGACGAGAGTCGTGGCATCGCGGTCCGTCGTCGCCCGGCGAAGTTCCCGCCGACCAACCTGCTGGCGGCCATCGCCTTCGACCGCGGCGGTCTGCGATCGGTCGCCGACTTCCGCTCCTTGCCCGAGCCGGTGCAGGGCCGTTGGTTCGAGTGGCTGCTGGCACAGGAGATCTGGCGCCGCCGGGCGCTGCGCGGCGAACTGACGCCAGATCAACTCGCCTATTGGCAGGGCGGCGATCACGAACTCGACTACGTCGTTCGTCCCGACCTGGTGTTCGAGTGCAAGCGTGGCGGCACCAGCGCGCTCGAGTTCGCCTGGTTCGCGAAGACGTTCCCGAAGGCCGAGCTGTGGATCGTCGGCCGCGATCGCTTCGACGGCGCGCGCATCCGCGGTCGCACCTTCGCCGACGTGCTGCTCGACGAGTCCTGGTGACGCCGCGCGCTGGCGCGAGCGCTTCCCGTTCGCTTGCATGCGCGCATGAACGACGCGCCGCGCATCGTCGGCAAAGGCCTGAACCCACGCACCGTGCGCAGCGAGCGCGGCCAGGAGAAGGTGCCCGACGAATGGGACCTGCTGCCGCCCGGCGATCCGGCGCTGACGCGGCGCGTGAAGGCGGAAGGCGTGTGCTGGGTCGTGCAGGAGAAGAAGGGCCGCAAGGTCTTCGGCTACGGCCTCTATGCGCCGCGCGAACGCATCGAGCGCCATCGCCGCGAGCTCGAGCAGGAGCGCGCCGAGCCCGCCTACGAGAAGAAGCTCGCCGCCGGCCGCGCGCGGCGCGAACGCGAGCAGGAGGCCTACGTCGAGGACTTCCGTGGCGCGGTGCTGCAGTTCCTGAAGTTCGCGCCGTGCCATCGGGCGCTGGCCGAGCAGCTGGCGACCGCGGTGACCGCGCACGCGACGCCGGTCGGCAGCGGCACCGTCGCGCGCACCGAACGCATTCCGGTCGAAGAGCGTGCGGCCGCGGCGGTGATCGCGTGGCTGCGGCATCAGACGACGACCTACGACTCGATGACGATCGCGCGCGTGAAGGGCAAGCGGCGCGAGGTGCGGCGCGAGCTGGCGGAGCAGTCGCGGCGCTTGCTCGCGCGCTATCGCGCCGGCGAACCCATCGAGCCGGCGCAGTGCGTGCTGACGCGCGCGCTGGCGCAGGGTGGCGGCGGGCAGCTCGCGGCATCGGACTGACCGCGAGCGCTCGCGAACGCAGCGTCGGCCGACGCCTTGCCGGCCGGCTGCCGAGGATTTTCCGGGGAAGTGCGACCGCCGGGCATCGAGCGGTCACAGAACGGACGATGGTCCTCATCCGTTCGCACGACGCGCTGTTCCGCTTCGTGTTCGGCGACGCCGCGACCCTGGCCGAGCTGCTGCGTGCGCAGTTCCCGGCTGAAGTCGCGGCGGCGATCGACTGGGCGAGCCTGCGCCCGGCCGACCGCGAGTTCGTCGACGAAGTGCTGCAAGAACGGCGTTCCGATCTGCTGTTCGAAGTCGACCTGCACGGTCGGCCCGGGCTGCTGCACGTACTGTGTGACCACAAGTCCGACGACGAGCGCTTCACCGCGCTGCAGCTCGTGCGCTACACGGTGCGCATCCTCGACCGCTGGCTCGCCACCCACGACGGGGCGAAGTGGCTGCCGCCGGTGCTCGCCGTCGTCGTCCACCATGGCGAGCGGCCGTGGACGTCACCGCGCAACCTCGCCGACCTGCACGAGCTGCCCTCGCCGGCACTTCGCACCTTCCTGCAGCCCTACCTGCTGCGCAGCGGCTTCCTGCTGGTCGACGTCGCCGCCATGGACGAAGCGGGGATCGACGCGATGCGCCTGTCGGCGGTCGGCGCGTTGACGCTGCGCTTCCTGCAGTTCCTGCGCCACAGCGAACCCACCCAAGCGGTCGACCTGATCGTCGGCTGGCAGCACCTGGTCGCCGAACTGCTGCTGCACCCCCGCGGACGCGACGTCGTCACCGCGCTATTCTCGTGGTTCCTGGCCGGAGTTCCGGACCGCCTCGAGACCCTGCGCACCGTCATGAATCGAATCGACGAGGAGAACCCACCGATGCGAAGCGCTCTCGACCTGTTGCTCGACATGGGCCACGAACGGGGACTGAAGGAAGGGCTTCGGCGCGGCTTGGAGCAAGGAGTCCAACAAGGAGTCCAACAAGGAGTCCAGCAAGGAGTCCAGCAAGGAATGCAGCAGGGGCTCGATTTGCTGCGCAGCGTGTTGCAGCGGCAGTTGCGCGCCCGGTTCGGCCCATTGGACGAGCTGCATGCAGCCAGGCTGCTGGCTGCGGACGCCGACGAACTGCAGGCCATCGGCGAGCGGCTCGCCAGCGCCACAGCCTTGCCCGACGTGTTCGTAGCGGGCGGCGGGCGCTAGGGGGCGAGGGGTTCGTCGAGCACCGTTCGTCGTGGTCGGCCCCAGGGGTGGCGATCCGGGCCGACCGGAGTAGGTTTGGTCGAAAGAAACCGCACTGCCGAGAACCAGTGTGGCCGGAACCCTGCCCCATGCGAACCCAACTCCTCGTCGCCCTGTTCCTCGCCGCCAGTGTCTCCGCGCAAGCGTCGTTCGTCGTCGACGCCAGCAGTGGTCCTGGCAGCCAATTCACCGACATCCAGACCGCGGTGCTCGCGGTTCCTTCGGGCAGCGTGCTGGTCGTGCGCGCCGGCAGCTACTCGCCGGTGTTGATCGACGGCAAGGGGCTCACCATCCTCTGCGACGCAGGGGCTGCGATCGCGCCGCCGCCATTCTTCTTCGCGACGGGGCCGTTCCTGACCGTGCGCAACACGCAGCCCAATCAGGTGGTCGCTGTATCCGGTCTCGGATTCGGCCCAGTCGGTGCGCAGTTCCACGATGGCATCCTGGTCCAGAACGCCATGGGACTCGTGGTCCTCGACGGGCAAGGTGCCACGGTCCAGCCTACGGTTTCGCCCACCGTCACCAACGGTGCCTCCCTGAAGATCACCACCTCGAGCCAGGTCGTGATCCGCGATTACGAGCTTCAAGGTGGCCTGCAGAGCAGCGGCGGCGGTGGCGCGCCGTTGCCGCAGTTCGGCTGCGTCGTCGACAGCAGCTCGGTGGTGTTCGAGAGCTGTCGTCTGCGTGGCTCCAACAGCTTGGGCGCCAGCGACCAGATCCGGTTCGGCAAGGCGGCGCTGGTGGCGACCACCAGCCGGATCGAGCTGGTCGCGACGAGCGTCACGGGTGGCAACGGATTGTCGACGACGGGCCTGTTCGGGCCTCTTCAGCTGTTGGCGGATCCGGCCGTGCTGGCGACCAACGCGCAGCTGGTGGCTCGCGGTGCCGCTGCGCACGCGATCGCTGGTGGCATCGCCCCTGCGGCCGGTGCACAGCCGTTGGTGCAGCTGGGTGCGATCTCCGGCACCGGCTCGCTGCGCATCGACCCGGTCATTCCGGTGACCGGCGCGGTCGCGGCATCGGTGCTGGTCACCACCGCGCCGAACGCGCGGCTCACGTCGAACGTGCCGGCGCTCGGCGGCGTCGCTGCCGCCACCTGCACGGCCGTGAGCGGCTCGCTGGTCGTGGTGGCGATCGGCGAGCCGGCGCCGGCGTCGACGGTTCCCGGCCTCCCCGACCCGCTGTGGCTCGGTGCCGCAAACAGCTTCGTCGTCGACTTCGGCGTCGCGAGTGCCGCTGGCGAGTTCGCCGTCGCCGTGCCGTTGCCCGGTCAGCCTGGACTCCGCGGGATCACGTTGGTCTGGCAGGCGGCCCAGCTCGGCCCGGCCGGCTTCGACGCGCTGTCCAACCCGAGTGCGACGCTGATCCGCTGAGCGAAGGGCGGCTCGTCGGCTCTAGGCTGGATGGTTGAAATCTTGCATTGAAACCGCAAGATTTCAACCATGATCGCCAGGGGCCGATACCAAGACGAGTTGCGTGCCGCCCTGAGCCGCAATCCGGTGGCCTTGTTGGTCGGGCCACGCCAGTGCGGCAAGTCGACGCTCGCGCGTGAGATCCAGCCCGCCGGGGAGGTCCACGTCTTCGACCTCGAAGATCCCGCCGCCGCGGCGGCGCTCGCCCAGCCGATGACCACGCTGCGACCGCTGCGCGGCCTCGTCGTGCTCGACGAGGCCCAGCGGCAACCCGCGCTGTTCCCGGTGCTGCGCGTGCTGGCCGATCGACCCGAGGCGCCGGCGAAGTTCCTGGTGCTGGGTAGTGCGACGCCCGAGCTGTCGCGGCAGTCCGCCGAGTCGCTCGCCGGCCGCGTCGAGGTCGTCGA
>CANGSN010000250.1 GCA_947455805.1 Planctomycetota bacterium | reverse complement strand
CGGGGCCGCGCGGCGAACGAACTGCCGGTCGCATCGGCGGCGGTCCTGGCGCGGGCCGACCGCGACCTTGCGCCCGGGGGCCGCCTACGCACAATGCTCGCCCCCTGCACGCGGCCCGGCGGCGGCGACGCCGACCGCGCCCTACCCGAACATCGACCGTATGAAGAACCTCGTCATTCTCGGCGCCGGCAAGATCGGCCGGATGGTCACCCACCTGCTGGCCACCTGCGGCGACTACTCGGTCCGCGTCGGCGACGTCGCCCAAGGTGCCGTCGACCACCTGAGCAAGAAATACCCCCAGGTCAAAGGCCAGGTCGTCGACTTCGCGTCGGCGCAGAGCCTGGACACCATGCTGAAGGGCGCCTTCGGCGTCGTCAGCTGTGCGCCCTACCGCTGCAACCCGCTGATCGCCGAGCGGGCGAAGGCGAATGGCGTGCACTACTTCGACCTGACCGAGGACGTCGAGGTCACCAACCAGGTCAAGAAGCTGGCCGACGGCAGCAAGACGCTGTTCGCGCCGCAGTGCGGCCTGGCGCCGGGCTTCATCACCATCGCCGCGACGCACGTGATGAAGGGCCTGACCGACCTGACCGACGTGCGGCTGCGCGTGGGCGCCCTGCCGCGCTATCCGAGCAACCGGCTGCAGTACAACCTGACGTGGAGCACCGACGGCCTGATCAACGAGTACTGCAACCCGTGCGAAGCGGTGCAGAACGGCGAGTTCGTCATGGTCCCGCCGATGGAGCAGGTCGAGCGCCTGACCGTCGACGGCGTCGAATACGAGGCGTTCAACACGTCGGGCGGCCTCGGCACGCTCGGTATCACGCTGAAGGGCAAGGCGAAGAACGTCAACTACAAGACGATCCGCTACCCGGGCCACTGCGAGCTGATGAAGTTCCTGCTGCACGACCTCGGCATGCGCGAGCACAAGGACGAGCTCGGCGCCATCTTCGACCGCGCCATCCCGGCGACGCAGCAGGACCAGATCGTCATCTTCGTCAGCGCCACCGGCAAGCTCGCCGGCAAGCTGACCGAGCGCACCTACGCGAAGACGATCTACCACCAGACGTTCGACGGCGAGACGTGGAGCGGCATCCAGGTGACGACCGCCGCCGGCATCACCGCGATCGTCGACATGGTGGCGCAGGGGCAGCTGCCGACCGCAGGGTTCCTGAAGATGGAGACCGTCGACTACGGCGCGTTCCTGCAGAACCGCTTCGGCAAGTACTACGCCTGATCGCGGCGGTCCGGCGCGCGCCGCTCAGTGCGGCAGCGCACCACCACCGGCACCGCGGGCCTCGCGCTCCGGCGGATGGAACGCAACGGCCAGCAGCACCGCGGCACCGAGCGCCATGCCGGTCGGCCACAAGAACAGCGAGCGGTAGTCGATCTTGCCGTCGGCGCCGGTGAAGGCGGCCTGCAGCGGCACGAACAGCCACTTCGCCGCGAGGTCGCCGAGGCCGAGGATCAGCAGGTTGAACAGGCCCTGCGCCGACGTGCGCACGTCCTTCGGGAAGTGCTCGTCGATGAAGATGTAGACGGTGGCGAAGAAGAATGCGTAGCAGATGCCGTGCAGCACCTGCACGACCATGATCGTGGTGTGGTCGACGGAGAACGCGAACACCGCGAAGCGCGCCGCGTGGCCGAGCACGCCGAGCGTCATCGTCCAGCGCCAGCCGAGGCCCTTCAGCGCGTAGCCGAGCACCGCCATGGTCAGGATCTCGGCGACCTGGCCGATGCTCATCACCGGCATGATCTCGCCCGGCGCGAAGCCCACCTTGTCGAGGAAGGTGAAGGCCATGACGAAGTAGCCGTTGTGGATCGTCGCGTCGACGAAGGTGACCAGGAACAGCACCAGCAGGAACGGCGCCTTCAGCAGCTTCGCCGCCTTCAGGCTCGCCCAGCGATCGTCGCCGCCCTGTGCCGGCTTCGGCGGCGTGTGCGGCAGCAGCAGCGAGAAGCCGGCCAGCACCAGCGCCGCGGCGCCGGCGATCAGGAACACCGAGCGCTTCGCCGCCAGCGCGTCGGCCGCCGGCACGTCCTTCAGCACGAAGTACAGCGGCCATGCGGCGAGGATCCAGCCGATGGTGCCACCCATGCGCACGAGGCCGAACTCGTTCTGCGGGTCCTTCAGGTTCGCGAACGCCAGCGAGTTGGTGACCGAGATCGTCGGCACGTAGACCAGCGAGTGCACCAGCATCAGCACGAAGAACGGCGCGAACGACGTGGTGAAGTAGAGGCCGACCAACGCGAGACCTCCGATCAGGTGGCTCGCGGCGAGGAAGCGTTCGGCCGCGAACGAGCGGTCGGCGAACTGGTTGCTGAAGAACATGCCGACGATCGACGCGATCGCGAAGCAGCTGCCGATCGCCGACTGCTCGGCGCCGGAGAAGCCGAGCCCAGGCATGATGTCGAACAACGGCGGCAGCCACGCCCCCCAGACGAAGAACTGGAGGACCATCATGACGAACAACTTCCAGCGCTGGTTCATGGGCACGAGCAGGTTCTGGGCGAGGCGAACGAGGGCGCGCGGAGCGTAGGCCGGAGGCCGTGGCCGAGGAAGCACACGAGCCGTCTTGCAGTGGTCGAGCGGTTCGGCCAAACCACCTCGATGCAACGCCTGCGCCTCTGCCTCGAGTGGTTCCTCAACCCCGACCACGTGCCGTTCCTGATCGGCCAGCAGCGCGGCTGGTTCCGCGACGCCGGCATCGAGCTCGAACTGGTCGAGCCGCAGGCGCACGTCGACGCCGCCGACGCGCTCGCGCGCGGCGACATCGACGTCGCCATCACCGAGCCGATCCACCTGGTGCAGGACCGCGCCGCCGGCCGTGCCGTCGTCGGCTTCGCCCGCTTCCTGCACACCAACGGCGGCGTGATGTACCTGCGCGGCCGCGGCATCGAACGGCCGCGCGACATGGCGAACGCGCGCGTGCAGTATCCGGGCGCGCCGGGTCCGGGCGGTCCGGCGATCGTCGCCACGATGGTCGCCGCCGACGGCGGCGCGTTCGCGCCGGAGCGCCTGCGGCCGGTGAACAACGGCTTCTTCCACACCGACGCGCTGGCCGAGGGCAAGGCCGACGTCGCCACGCTGGTGTTCCGCAACTTCGAACTGGTGGAAGCGGCACACCGCGGCCTCGACGCCGCCTTCTTCGCGTTGAAGGACTGGGGCGTGCCGGATTTCTGCCAGCTGATCCTGATGACGCAGCCCGAGCGCCTTGTGCGCGAGCGCGACCTGTTCGCGCGCTTCATCGCGGTGCTGCGGCGCGGCATCGACCTGGTGAAGCAGCAGCCCGACGAAGCCGCGGCGATCTACGCGCAGCGCGTGCCGGCCGCCGCCGGCGACACCCTCGGGCCGAAGCTGCTGGCGGCGACGCTGCCGTGCTTCTGCTACGACCTGACGATGGCGAACGAGGCCTACGACCTGCTCGCGGACTGGCTGGTGCAGAGCCGGCAAGCCGCACAGCGCCCCGACGTGCGCGGGATCTTCGACAACACGCTGACCCTGCGCTGAGAGCTCCGTCAGCGCAGCACGCCGCCGACCGGCACGCTGCTCTGCAGCGGGAACGCGAAGCCGCTGACGCCCTTGAACCACAGCTCGAGGTCGGTCAGCAGAGGGTTCGCTGGCAACGCGAACGTCGTCGTCGCGGCACCGCTCGGATCGGCGAACAAGGCGCCGACGAAGAACTCGTTCCCCGGATCGACCCAGCCCGGCTGGGCCAGGATGCCCGGCAGGTCGAGGCGCCCGAGGCCGAAGCTGGCGAACACGGCGACGAGGCCGTTCGGTTCGGTGGTCCAGTCGAGCGTGAACGGCGCACCGAGCAGCGGCGGGGTCGCTTGCGCGACGCCGAGCAGCGACGGGAAGGGGCCGGTCGGGATGCCGCAGCTGGTCGGACTCGTGAACGTGCAGTCGCCGAAGTCGGGTTGCGTCCCTCCCCAGTTCACGGCGCAGCCGCCACCTTGGAGCACACAGCCGTGCAGCCATGCCGAGCCGGTGCCTTGCAAGGCCGGGAAGGTGTAGGAGAACGGAAAGCCGCTGCCACCGACCAGCAGGCAATCGCTGAGGTGGACGGTGCCAGCGCTCACCCCCAGGCCGGCACCGACGCTGTTCGAGAAACCCGCGCCACCGCCAATCTGGCTGCCGACCGCGGTGAGCGTGCCGCCTTCGACCAGCACGCCGAAGGCGCCCTCGTTGCCAATGCCACCGATCCCACCCACGATGGTGTCGTCGAGGTGCACCTGGCCAAGCTGCGCGATCCGCAGGGCGAAGTACCTCCTGGAGTAGAGGAGGCAGTCCTCGAAGTGCACCCTGCCACTCTGGACCTCCACCCGATGGTGGATCGGGGCGAAGACGATGGTCGGGGCGTTCGCCTCGAAGTGGATCCCGACCACGTGCGCCGTCTGCCCGGCCGGAATCGCGAACCTGGTCGGCCCTTCGTCCGGGCAGAACGGGCAGGTCGGCGGTGCATAGGCGCTGTCGTAGCGCACCACGACCGAACCCGGCACCAGCGCGCGGATCGTCACCCCGACCGTCGCGGTGAAGTGCGCGTAGCTACCCGGCTGCACGTGGATGCGGTCGCCGGGCTGCGCGATCGCCAACGCATCGCGGATCTGTGGCAGGCCGCCGGGGCCGACGAGATGGGTCGTCTGTGCCGACAATCCGACGGCGGCGACGACGAACGGACCCAGAATCGGCAGGAATCGCATGAGACCAGCCTCCAGGAGGGTGCTGGGCAGCAGCCTAGCGATCGGCGTGCCGTTCGCGGTGGTCCCTTGGCAGCAGCAGCACCAGCAGCGCCGAGCCAAGCGCGCAGCCGACGCCGAGCCACAGCGCCGGCGCGAACGACCCTTCGCGCAGCGGCCCGGCCAAGAGCGGCTTCAGTGGCAACTGCACGAAGCGCGCGAGCGCGTAGCAGCTCGCCGCCGCGGTCGCGCGCAGCGCCACCGGATAGTGCGCACCGAACAACGCGCCGAAGCACGACCAGGTGCCGGCGCCGAGCCCCATCGCCGCGACCGCGACGGTGAACGAGC
Source organism: Planctomycetota bacterium (assembly GCA_947455805.1). Classification (GTDB taxonomy): domain Bacteria; phylum Planctomycetota; class UBA1135; order UBA1135; family UBA2386; genus UBA2386. Next base: position 294 of record CANGSN010000250.1, on the reverse strand, counting down.
CGAAGTCGGCGGTGGCGTTCGCCAGCTGCTGCAGCACCACCAGGTGGCCGAGCGCGAACACGAGGCAGAAGACGACGAAGGTGCGCGTGCGGCCGAACGCGGCGGCGACGAAGCCGAAGGCGACGTCGGCGACCACGTGCACGGCGTTGACCTGGATCTGGAACCAGCCGACGGCGACGACGTCGACCCGGTGCAACCGCATCAGGGCACCCGGCAACTCGGCATAGACGCACCAGAACCCGGCCATGTGCAGCGTCAGCACCGCCAGCAGCACCGCGGTCGTGCGGCGATGCG
>CANGSN010000249.1 GCA_947455805.1 Planctomycetota bacterium | reverse complement strand
CGCGCTGCGCCAGCTCGAGCGCCTGCTGCAGCGCCGCGTAGCCGCGGCGCGCCGCCGCCAGCAGTTCGCCGCCGGCCGGTGCCGGCAGCGTGCGCCACGCCACGACGTCGTCGGCATCGGCCTGGAACGTGCGCGCGTTCAGCCAGCGCAGCTGGTCGGCGAGCACGTCGAGCGAACCGATCTCGGCGGCTTCGCCGTCGGGCAGCGGTGCCCGGAACGTCACCGGGAAGTTGCCGGGCAACCAGACGCGACAGGCCAGCAGCTGGCCGTAGAGCGTCTTCGGGAACTTCGCGTCGGCGGCGGCGCGCCAGTGCGGATCGAGCTCGAGCAGCGGCGGCGTGGTGTCCGGCCATTCGAATTCGGCGCGTTCGCCGTAGAACGCCAGCAGCCGCAGCGCGATCCAGCCGGCGTCGCCGAGGTCGCTGGTGGCCTGCGCCGCGGCTCCTTCGTCCCAGACCAGCTGCTCGGCGACCTTCGGCGCCACCGACGCGCACAGGTCGCGCCGCCACGCCTCGACGCCGACGCGCAGGCGCGCCGGGTCGGCGCCGGCGGCAGCGCCGGTGGACGCGAACCAGCGCGACAACGAACCCGCGAACGCGATCGCCATCAGCGCAGCGCCTCCGGCCGCAGCCACGCGTCCGCGAAGAACCCGCGCTCGACCATCTCCCACACCACGACCTTCGCCTTGGTGCCGGCTCGTAGCTCGTCCAGCGCAGCGCGCAACGGCTTCAGCCCCTCCGCACCACGCACGATCACCGTGCGCACCGGGCGGCCGAGCGCCAGCGACAGCGCGTTGGCCCCGTTCTCCTCGGAGAAGCTGGTGCCGATCACGAGGATCTCCGCATTCGGATCCTTGCCGTCGAGTGCGACGGTGCCGGCCGCCGTGCGTTCGCGAATGGAGTAGTACTCGCGCACCTCGGCGAGGCGATCGCCGAGCTGGCTCAAGGGCAGCGTGCGCATACCACCGACCGACGGATCGGCGACCTCGAGCGTGAGGAACCCGACGTTCGCCGGCAGGTCGCCGAGCAGGCGGATCTTGGTGACGTTGCCGAGTTCGATCGCACGCCGCGGCCCGAGCAGCGGGCCGTAGACGGCCTCGAGCGCCGCCGCCGCGGCCTGACCGCCGACCAGAGCCCCTTGCGGACGCCAGTGCGTGTCGCGGCGGAAGTAGAGCTCGGCGTTCGGATCGGCAGCGCGCGCGGCCGCCATCGCCGCCGCCAGGTCGGCGGTCGGAATGCCTGCCGCGGCGAAGTCGGCGAGGATCGCCGCATAGGCGTCGCGCTTGCCCGGCGGCAGCTGGCCGTCGGCGTAGCACTTGTCGGGGTACACGCGCGCCTTGTCGGGCTCGATCGTCACGAACAACTTCGCCCCGGCCTGCTCGACCAGCGTGCGCACGTCGCGCAGGAACTGCAGCCGCTGCGGCCGCGCGCGCTCGAACGCCGCGCGATCCGGATCGACCGACGGCGCGATGAACCACCACTCGTTCTTGCCGAAGTGCACCTGCGTGCTGCGCGGCGCGCCGGCGTGGTAGCGCAGCTCGTTCCACTGACCGCGCAACCACCAGACGATCGGCGAGTCCTCGCGCAGTTGGCGTTCCTTGGCCAGCATCCACGAGCCGTCGGCGACCGACGCGGCGGTCGCGGTCGGCGCCGGCAGCTGGCTGCGGGTGCGCAACAGCGGCTCGTCGTGGCCGAGCAGGCCGTGCCAGACGAGGTGCACCAGCGGCACCGAGCCGAACAGCAGCGCCGCGAGCACGACCGCGTGCCAACGCACCGCCCACTGCAGGGGCGTCGTCGGTTCGGGGTTGGGTTCGGCGGAGCTCATGGACGGCTCAGAACTGGTAGTAGATGAAGGACACGAAGTCGTGCGTCAGCAGCTGGCATGTCGCCAGCAGCAACAGCAGCAACGACAGCAGCAGGACCAACGGCCGCCCGCGTGCGACCATCTGCTCGGCGCGCGGCAGCGCGAAGACGATGCCGGCGCCGACCAGCATCGCCACCACCGCCGGTGCGTGCAGCTGGCCGAGCTCGGGCAGCGTGCCGAGGCCGTGCCGGCCGACGAGGCCGCCGGCGATGTCGGCGAGTTCGCGCATGGTCAGGCTGCGGAAGATCACGAGGCCCAGCGTCCAGATCAGGAACGTCACCGCGACCTGCACGAACAGCGGCAGCGCCGCGTACGGCGACCGCTTGCCGAGGCGCCGTTCGAACACCAGGAACACGCCGTGCCAGGCGCCCCACAGCAGGTACGTCCACGACGCGCCATGCCACAGCCCGCCGAGCAGCATGGTGATCGCGACGTTGCACTGCGCGCGGAACTCGCCGAGGCGGTTGCCGCCGAGCGGCACGTAGAGGTAGTCGCGCAACCACGTGCTGAGGCTCACGTGCCAGCGCCGCCACAGCTCGGTGATGCTCGACGCGCGGTACGGCGACAGGAAGTTGCTCGGAAAGGCGAAGCCGAGCATGCGGCCGAGGCCGACCGCCATGTCGCTGTAGCCGGAGAAGTCGAAGTAGATCTGCAGCGAGTAGCCGAACGCCGCGGCCCAGGCGGCGACGAAGCCGGGGTTGTCGCCGGCGTAGACGGCGTCGACCAGCGGCCCGAGCGAGTCGGCGATCAGCACCTTCTTGGCGAGGCCGAACGCGAACAGGAACACGCCGTCGCTGAGGTCGCGCAGGTCGACGCGGCGCTCGTGCAGCGACACGCGCACCTCGCTGTAGCGCACGATCGGTCCGGCGACGAGCTGCGGGAACATCGACACGAAACAGACGAGGTCGAGCAGGCTGCGCTCGGGCTTCACGTCGCCGCGGTAGACGTCGATCGTGTAGCTCATCGACTGGAAGGTGAAGAACGAGATGCCGACGGGCAGCAGCACGCTCTCCCACGCGACCGGCCACGGTGCGAGATCGTTCCACGTGCCGACCAGCAGGTTCGCGTACTTGAACCAGCCGAGCAGGCCGAGGTTGGTGACCAGCGAGAACAGCAGCCAGGCCTTGCGCGGCCGCCCGGAGCCGGGCTCGCCCATGCGCAAGCCGGCCCACCAGTCGAAGGTGATGCTGAGCAGCATCAGCAGCACGTACTGCGGCCGCCACCAACCGTAGAACGCGATGCTGCCGAGCGTCAGTGCCAGGTTGCGCCAGCGGGGCGGCACCGCGAAGTACAGCGGCAGGAACAGCGGCAGGAACCAGAACAGGAAGACGAACGACGCGAAGACCACGTTCGCCCTACTCCGGCTGCGGCGCGCTCACGCTTCCGCCTTCTGGTCGCGCTCCATCAGCTCGCGCACCGCGAGCTTGGGCGACAGATCCTCGAACAAGACGCGCGCGACCGCGGTCGCGATCGGCATCTCGACGCCGAGCGTGCGCGCCGCGGCGACGACCACGCGCGACGTCCACACGCCCTCGGCCACCTTCGGTGACGCCGCCAGCGCCTGCGCCAAGGTCTCGCCGCGGCCGATACGTTCGCCGAACGCGCGGTTGCGGCCGTGCCGCGAGAACGCGGTGACGGCGAGATCGCCGACGCCGGCGAGGCCGAAGAACGTGCGCGCGTCGGCGCCCTGGGCCAGGCCGAAGCGCTGCATCTCGACCAGCCCGCGGGTCAGGATCGCCGCCTTGGCGTTGTCGCCGCAGCCGAGCCCGTCGGCGATGCCGGCGGCCAGCGCCATGACGTTCTTCAAGGCGACGCACAGCTCGATGCCGAGCAGGTCGTGGTTGCGGTAGACGCGGAACCACGGCGTCTGCAGCGCCGACTGCAGCGACTGCAGCACCGCCGGATCGGCGCCGGCGACGACGACCGTGGTCGGTTGCTCGCGCGCGATCTCCTCGGCGTGGCTCGGCCCGCTGAGCGCGTAGACGCGGCCCGGCTCGCCGAACACCTCGCCGAGCACCTGCGACGGCCTGGCACCACTCGTCTGCTCGAGCCCCTTCGCCAGCGACACCAGCGGCACGCCGGCCGGCACGAACGCCCGCACCGCGGTGGCGACGCTGCGCACGTGCTGCGTCGGCACTGCGACCAGCACCACCTGCGCGCGCTCGAGCACGGCCGCGGCGTCGTTGCTGACGCGGATCGCATCGGGCAGCACGACGCCCTCGAGGTAGCGCGGGTTCTGCCGCGACGCGGCGATGTGCGCGGTGTAGACGGCGTCGTGCCCCCACAGCGCCACCTGATGGCCGATGCGCGACAGCGCCAGCGACATCGCCGTGCCGAAGCCGCCGTTGCCGAGGATCGCGACCTTCATGCCGCCCCGGCCGCGCGCGCGGCGAAGTGCTTCTTCAGGTTGCTGCGGTGCGTCCACACCAGGAACGCCGCGAGCACGAGGCACAGCACCGTCAGCGGCAGGCGCGCGCCGAACGCCGCGTCGGCGTGCAGGCCGATCGCCGCCGCCGGCAGCGCGAGGCCCAGCGCCAGGCTGCCCCAGAACACCTGGCCGGTGCCCCAGCGCACGACGAAGAACACGGCGAGTGCGATCAGCGTCACCTGCCAGTCGAGGGCGAGCAGCACGCCGGTGGCGGTGGCGACGCCCTTGCCGCCGCGGAAGCCGAGGAACGGCGTGAACACGTGGCCGAGCACCGCGGCGGCGCCGGCGAGCACGGCGACCAGTTGCACATCGGCGTCGACGCAGCGCGGCGCCAGCAGCGCCGGCAGGAAGCCCTTCGCCGCGTCGAGCAGGTAGATCAGCAGGAAGGCGCCGATGCGGCCGCCCTTGCTGGCGAACGCGCGGCTCGCGTTGGTGGCGCCGACGTTGCCGGAGCCGACGGTGCGCACGTCGATGCCCTTCAGCAGCCGCACGACGAGCAGTGCGAACGGCACGGCCCCGACGAAGAAGGCGCACAGGCAGACGACACCGACGAGCATCGGCGGGAGGTTAGGAGGAAGCCCACCGCGGGGCGAGGCTGCAGTTGCCGCGTTCGACGCGTGCCTCGCCCGGGCCCCGTCGCTAGCCTGCCGGCCCGTGGCAGCGCGCATCGGCATCGACACCGGCGGGACGTTCACCGACATCGTGCGCTGGGACCGCGCCGGCCTGCGCGTGCACAAGCTGCCCTCGACGCCGGCCGACCCGTCGCAGGCGGTGCTGCGCGGCCTCGACGCGGTGCGCCGGCGACCCGACGAAGCGGTCGACGTCGTGCACGGCACCACGGTCGGCCTCAACGCGGTGCTGACCGGCAAGCTCGCGCGCACGGTGTTCGTCACCAACCGCGGCTGCGAGGACCTGATCGAGATCGGCCGCCAGGAGCGCACCGACCTCTACGCCATGGCGCCGTCGCGCCCAGTGCCGCCGGTGCCGCGCGAACTGCGCGTCGGCGTCGCCTGCCGCCGCGGCCCGGACGGCGCG
>CANGSN010000248.1 GCA_947455805.1 Planctomycetota bacterium | reverse complement strand
GTCGCCTTGGCCGCAGCCGAGGCCGACGGCGACGGATCCGTGGCTGGTTGAGCGTTCGCCGGCCGCGGCGCCGGCACCCGCGGTGGAAAACCTGCGATCTGGCGTCCGCTCGCCAGCTTGCGCTCGCTCTGCCACCGTGCGCGAGCCACCGGGACGTCGTCCGAAAGATGTTCCTGCATCGAGGCAAGGAACGAGAGCCGAGGTGCAGGATGGAAAGGGAACGGCGGCCAGGGGGCTCGGGCACCGGTTCTCGCGAATCGAGTCTTCGGCCCGGGGGCGCTCGCCGTCCCCGGGCCGGGACGTTCTCGCCGCAGCATGTCGGCCTCGTCCCCGGGGCCGTGGCGCTGGCGTCGGTGGGCCGCCTGGCGGTCGGCTCCACGGCACGGCCGAGGGATTTTTCTGCATTGCCTTGGCCATCCGTCTGGAAACGTCGCCCTTCCATCGTGGGCGTCTTCCCAGGCGTCCGCGCATCCGGGCGGCCGGAACCGAACGTGCGGCGAACCACCGTGCGGGCGGGGCCACCGACCGGTAGAGAGATGTGCAAGGGAGGGTGGCTGCCGGACGGGGCAGCCACCCGGTTTTCCCGCCCTGACGCTCCGCGTCCGGCGACGCGACACTAGCATCCGCGCGCCTCGTGTACGCCGCGATCGTCGTCAACTGGAACGGCTGCGCCTACCTGCCGCGCTGCCTCGACAACCTGCTGGCGCAAGTCCCTGCGCCCGCCGAGGTCGTGGTCGTCGACAACCACTCGACCGACGGTTCGCGCGAGCTCGTGCAGAGCCGCTATCCGCAGGTCCGGGTGGTCGACACCGGCGACAACCGCGGGCCCTGCCACGCGCGCAACGTCGGCGCCGCCGCGGTGACCCACGAGCGGCTGCTGTTCGTCGACAACGACGTCGTGCTGCACCCTGGCGCCGTCGCCGCCCTGCTCGCCCGCATGGACCAGGACCCGCGCGCGGCGATGGTGCAGGCCCGCTCGCTGTGTGGCGACGACGAGAACGTCGTGCACTACGACGGCGGCGACCTCCACTTCCTCGGCACGCTGGTGCTGCGCAACTGGTACCGCCCCCGGCAGGAAGCCGACGACCCCGACGGTCCGATCGGCGCCGCCATCGCGCTGTGCTTCCTGACCAAACGCAGCGTCTACCAGGAGGTCTCTGGCTTCGACGAGAACCTGTTCATCCTCTACGAGGACAACGAGTTCTCCTACAAGCTGCGCATGCGCGGCCACACCGTCTGGCTGTGCCCCGAAGCCCTGTGCACGCACCTCGCCGGCACCGCCGGCCTGTCGGTGCGCGGCGAAGGGCGCTACCCCGGCCGCCGCACGTTCCTGCACAGCCGGAACCGCTGGTACGTGCTGATCACCTGCATGCGCTGGCGCACGTTCTGGCTGACGGTGCCGGCCCAGCTGCTCTACGGCATCGTCTACGCGGCGTTCGGCGTGCGCCGCGGCCACCTCGGCGACTGGCTGCGAGGGAAGTGGGAACTGCTGTGCCTGCTGCCGAAGGCGGTCCGCGCGCGCAAGGCGGCGCAGCGCGGGCGCACCGTGCCCGACCGCGACCTGCTGATCGCCGCCCCGGTGACGCTGAACCCGGGCCTCGCCGAGAAGGGCTTCGCCGCGGCGCTGCGCCGCTCGCTCGACCGCTTCTTCTGCGGCTACTGGCGCATCGTGCGGAGGCTCTGTGGTTGAGCGCACGGCGCCGAAGGCCCCGCGCATCGCCGCCCTGCTGCTGAACTGGCGGCGCGCCGACCTGACGCTGCGCTGCCTCGCCGACCTGCTGGCGGTGCGTTCGACCCCGATGCACGTCGTCGTGCTCGACAATGGCTCCGGCGAAGCGGAGCTCGCTTCGCTGCGCACCGGCATCGCCGCGGCGCTGCGCGAACAGCCGGGCGCGCACAGCGTCGAGCTGCTGGCGCTGCCCGACAACCGCGGCTTCACCGGCGGCATGAACGCCGGGTTCCGGCGCGCGCACGAACTGGGCTGCGCCTACGCGCTCGTCCTCAACAACGACCTGCGGCTTGGCGCCGACTTCCTGGCGCCACTGGTCTCGGTGCTCGACCTCGATGCCTCGGTCGCCGCCGTCGGACCGACGGTGTTGCACCCGGACGGCACGGTGTGGGCGCAAGGCGGCCGCACCGCGTTCGTGCCGAACGGCCTCGTCTTGTGCGGGCACAACGGGCCGCCGGCGCCGACCAGCAGCGGTCCCGAAGCGGTCGAGTTCCTGCCCGGCGCCTGCGTGCTGTTCCGCACCGACCTGGTGCACGCCCTCGGCGGCTTCGACGACGCCTATTTCATGTATTGGGAAGACGTCGACCTCTGCGAACGTCTGCGCGCGCGCGGCGGCAAGATCGTCTGGCTGCCGTGGGTGCGCGTCGAACACGCCGCCGGGCAATCGTCGGGTGGTGGGCGCTCGCCGCTGCGGAAGTACCTGATGGCGTGCAATGCCGTGCGCCATCTGAAGGCACGCGGCACCCTGCGCGGCTGGCTCGGTTGGTTCTGCTGCGACGTGCTGGCGTGGCCGTTGGTGCTGTCGTCGGGCCTGCGGCCGGCGTGGGCAAAGCTGTGTGGCACGTTCGCGGGCTTGTTCGGCCATCGCGCTGGTGCTGCCGACGTCGCGCGCTGGCTCGCGCGCTGACGGCACGCTGGCTGCTGTTCGTCGTCGGCTTCGGGTGGTGTGGGGTGGAGGTCGCTCGTCCATGAAGAAGGCTCGGGAAACGCTGTGGCTGTCGCTGGTGGCGCTCGTGCTGCTGCTGTCGCTGTGGTGGTGGTCGCGCGGTGACGACGCGGTGCCGCTTCCCGCCGAGCCGCCATCGATCGTGAACAAGGTTGCGCCGACTGCGGCTGTGCCTGCGAACACACGCGCGCCGGAGCCCGAACGTTCCGCCGCCGTCGATGCGGCCGCGCCGACGCCGAAGGCCGCAGCGACGGCGACGTTCGACATCCTCGTCGTAGACGCGGCGACGCAGCAGCCGGTCGCGGACGCGGAGGCGTTTTGGAGCGATGCCACGACCCGCGAGCGGGTGAAGCAGCTGCCGAAGGAACAGGCTCGCGAACTCTGGGAAAGCCAGGAGCGCATGGCGCAGCAGTTCGGCCGTCGGGCGCGCAGCGATCGCGACGGGCGCTTGCGTGTCGTCGCCGACAAGCAGGGCTGTCAGGTGTTCGCGCGCGCCGGCGATCGCTACGGCGAACTCGCGATCTACGCGAACAACCCGCCGCCCGAGGGGGGCCATCGGCTGCTGCTGGCGCGCGACGAACAGCTGCGCGTGCGGGTGCTGGATGCGGCAGGGCAGCCAGCGGAACGGGTGCGTGTCGGGCTGTCGTTCGGCACCGAGGCGAGTTCCGGAGCGAATCCGAGTCACGACACCTACGCCTTCACCGATGCCGCGGGCATGGCGACGTTGGCCCACTTGCAGCAGCTGCGCGTGAGCCACAGTGGACCCGACGCGAGTCATGCGACGACGGGCTGCGTGGTCGGCATCGCAATCCCTGGGCTGCCAGCTCCCCAGGTAGTCGTCGAGCCGAGCAAGCCGTTGCCGACGGAGCCGATCGAGCTTCGTCTGCCGCCGACCGGCTCGCTGCGCGTGCGCTGCACGGTCGCCGGTGCGCCGGTGCACGGCCTCGACACTGTGCGGGTGTACGGAGGCTCCAAAGGCGATGGCGGCGACCACAACCGAGGCATCCACGAGCGCGTCGACGACGACGGCTGGGCCTGGTTCCGCTGGCTGCCGGCCGACGTGCCGTTGTTCGCAAAGCCGTGGGGTACGAACGTGCCGTTCCTCGATTCGAAGGAGGTGCCGGCGCTGGCGATCGGCGAAGTGCGCGAGCTGCGGATCGACTTCGCCAACGAAGCGCTCGTGCTGCGCGGCCGCCTGCTCGACCCGGATGGAGTGCCGATGGCGAACACGGGCTTGCTGCTGAACTACGGCCTCGGCACGGGCGGCGGCAGCGTCGGTTTGCTGACCGACGATCGCGGGGTGTTCGTGCACGTCTCGAGAAAGCCGAAGAGCGACAAGGAAACCTGGCCGCTGGAGCGCTTCGAGCTCATGCCGCTCGGTCGTCAGGAGCTGTCCCTGGCGCTGCCGCCGCGCGAGCTGCACGCCGGCATCAACGAACTCGGCGACCTGCACTTCGGCGGCGAGCCGCTGGTCTGTGGGGGGCGGCTCGATGGCTTCGAGACTAAGCTCTACGGCGCCTGGTTGGTGCTCGAACAAGAGGCGGCCGATCGCAGCACCGGGGCCGTGAGGTGGCGTTCGCTCGTGCAACCGAAGGTCGGCCTCGGCGAGGACGGAGTGTTCATGGCGCGAGGCCGCATCGAGCCGGGGCGCTATCGCCTGCGCATCACCGCGCGCGAGTACCTGCCGGTGGCGCCGATCGAGTTCGCGCTCGGACAGGGCGATCTGGTGGTGCCGATGCGCGAGGCGGCGTCGCTGCAGTGCGAGTGCCTGCTGCCGGCCGATACCGACAGGAGTCTGCTGGCGTTCGATCTGGTCGGTGGTCCGGCGCGCAGTTGGATCCCCGAGGACGAAGAACGGAACGGCATCCCCGCGGACAACCGGCGCGCCAGCGTCGGCGGGAGCGATGCCGCTGCGGCGACCTGCAGGTGGTTGGCGGTCGAGCCCGGCATCTACACACTGCGTGTCACCCTACGCGGCAGTTCCGAGCCGCTGCTCGAAGTCGCCGACGTCGCCGTGCCGCTGCCCGCCGGTGGCGATCCGCGCCTCCAGCCGCTCGACCTGCGCGCTTCGCTGCGCCACGTCGACCTGCGGTTGCTCGACGCGCGCGGCCAGGACCTGTCCCGGGCCGCCATGGTGTTCGTGCAGCCGCAGGCGGATCCGCAGCGGTGGTGCGGCGCGAGAGTCTCCGGCCGTCCCGCGAAGCTGCCGTTGCCGATGCGTGCGCAGACAATCCTCGTCGCCAGCGAAGGCTGCCGTCCGACGACAGCGGTGGTGCCGGCCGACGTGGTGGAGTTCGCGATGCGGGTCGATCCGTGGCCGCGCGTCGAGATCGCGCTCGCCGATCCGGCGGTGATCCCCGAAGGCTTGCAGCTGAGCATCCATGCCCAGCCAGCGGCGTCTCGTCGGAGCGGTTCGTACGCGTTCCCCCAGGGCGGCTCGAGGCAGTCGGGTGATCTCGCGGGCCTGTTTCGTCCGGAGGCCGGTTCGGTGGTGCTGCGCCGCGATGCACCGGGCGCCACGGTGGTCGTCGGCGACGATGGCCCGGCGACGCTGGTGTGTTACCTGCGGCGCGGCGATCGGTATCGGCGGTTGGCGCGGTGCACGCCCAACGAAGTCGTCGCCGGTGCGCCGGTGACGATCACGCTGGATGCCGCGGAGATT
>CANGSN010000247.1 GCA_947455805.1 Planctomycetota bacterium | reverse complement strand
TGCTGGGCGAGAAGGCGGGCAAGTGGGCCGCGGCGGCGGCTGCGTGCCGCCGCCAGCCGTGCCGCCATCACCCGTCCGGCGGTCGCCTGCGGGGGCGACCGCGACCGCCGCTCACTTCTTCGCCGGCGTCGCCGTCGCGGCGAGTTCGCTCCAGAACGCGCTCTCCCAGAACGCCTCGAGCGCCGCCAGCTTCTCCTCGTCGTCGCCTTCGCGCTTGGCGACGCCCAGCTGGTAGGCGATGCGCGCCGCGACCGGTACGAAGCCCGACGCCTTCTTCGCCTTCGCGGCCGCTTCGCGCGCCAGCTGCCGACCGAGGTCGAGCTGCGCCGACAGCGCCTTGCGGTTGGTCAGCGTCAGCGTGCCCTGCTCGTCCTTCACGCCGCCGAGCGAGTAGTACTTGTTGACGAGCGAAGCGCCGCGCAGGAACGCCGTCGATCCGGCGGCCAGGCGCAGCAGGTTGTTCTCGTTCTTGGTGCCGGTGATGCCCTCGGCAAGGCGCACGGCGCGCGACGCGATCAGGTAGGCGTCGTCGTTGGCGGCGAAGCGCTGCTGCGCGGTCGCCTTGTCGACGCCGGCTTCGCGCGCGGCGTCCTCGAGCGTCAGCGACTCGAGGTACTGCAGCACCGCGCCGGCCGCCGAACCGTAGGCGGCGGCGAAGTTGCCGATCGTCTCCGGCGCGATCGGGGCCGATTGGCCCTCTTCGCCACCGAAGTCCTTCTGGTCCTCGGCGACGTCGAGCATGGTCTTCGCGATGCTGTAGTAGGTGATCGCCTGGAACATGAGGTTGGGCAGGTTCTCTTCCTCCTCCGTCTTCAGCGTGCCCTTCTTCTTCTTGTCGAGCAGGAAGTCGACGGTTTCGACGGCGCCGTCCGCCATCGACGTGTAGGCATCGGCGATGACCGCGGACTGGTAGGCGCGCAGCGTGTTGATCTGGCCGCCGCCGGTCTTGCGCCTGGCGAGGGCTTCGGCCTCGCTGATCGTCGCGCTCAGCTGGCCCTTCACGCTCGCCGACGCGCGCACCTGCGCCACCAGGGCCTCGAAGTCCTGTTTCGCCGCGGCTTGCAGGAAGCGGGCGGCGTCCTTGGTGATGCCGGCGAGCACCGCGGCGCCGACGTAGCTCTCGAACGCCGCAGCCAGATAGTCGCTGCTCTCCAGCGCCTTCGCCTTCTTGAACAGCTCGTCCGCCTGCGCCGCGATCGGCGTGATGCGCTGCTTCAGGTCGCCGAGATCGCGCGCGAACACGCTGATGTTCGCGATCTCGCTGTCGAGCCGCGCGCGCCACTTCTCGCTCTTGCTGCGCAGCCGCGCCGACGTCTCGCCGTCGAGGTCCATCTCGCTCTCGGCGACCGCGGTCGGGCGTTCGAGCTTGTCGTCGGTCAGGAACTCGTAGGCCTCGAACACATCGTGGATCTCGCGCACCTCGAGCCCGAACTCCTTGCCGGCCTCGACCAGGTCGACGCTGCGCCCGGTGCGCAGGTCCTGGTGGTTGCGCGCGCCCATCGGGAAGCCGAAGCGCTTGATGCCGTCCTTCGACGCACCGTCCATCTTCTGCACGATGCCGCCGACCGGCCCGGCCGAGCCGTCGGGGTTGATGGTGCCGGTCATCGTCGTGTCGGCGCGCGGCGTCTTGCCGCGCAGCAGGGCGACCATCGTCGCCGTCATCAGCATGCCGGCCGACGGGCCGTCGATGTGGCCGCCGGTGCCGACCAGGAACTCGTGGTCGGTCAAGTTGCGGCCGGTCAGCTGGCTGGCGCTGAACGCCGCCAGCCAGGTCGCGGTCTTCCACTGGTTGCCGGCACCACCGGCGAACTGCTCGGTCGTGCCGACCGAGGCGCGGCCCTTGTCGTTCGGCGAGATGCGCACGCTGGTCGGCGACGTGCCACCGCTGGCCTGCGGGCCGACCGGGCCCTTGAACCACACCGCCTTGACCTGGGCTTCGCGCTGCGCGGTCAGCTTGGCGGTCACCGCGGACTTGCCGCCGCCGCCCGTCGTCGGCTCGCTGCCGCCGCGGAACGCGAAGAACAAGCCGAGGCCGACCGCCACGGCGACGCCGCCGATCAGCAGGTTCTTCTTCTGCTGCGCGGACATGCCGGCACTGCTGCTGCTACTGCCTGTGCTGCTCGTAGCCACGACCGGCGTCGCCGGCTTCGGCGCCTCGGGCCGCGGCTGGATCGCGGTGCCGACCTGCGCCGCGGGTGCGCTGCCCTTCGGGCCCGCCATCACCATCGTGCGCACCGGCTCGACGCCCTTCACGGCGACCAGTTCGATCGTGCTGCCGCCCATCGTGTAGACGACGCCCGACGCCATCACCTCGTCGGCGACCTTGCGTGGACCGGCCCAGGTGCCGTTGGTGCTGCCGACGTCGCGCAGCTTGACGATGCCGTCGGCGAACAGGATCTCCGCGTGCTTGCTCGAGCTGCCCGGGTCGCGCAGGACGATGTCGCCGACCTCGCGCCCGACCGTCAGCTTCGCCTGGGTGTATTCGGTTTCGGACGGGGCCTGATTGGCGCGCGTGATGCGCAGGACGAAGCTCGGATTGCTCATGAGTGGCGCGGGGCGGATGCCCGGGACGAGATTGGCCGCGGCGACGGTCGCGTGACCTGCGCGTCGCGAGCTTGCCGATGCTCGGTGGAGCGTGCAGCCCGGTCAAGGAGGCTGTCCTGGGCAAGCGCGGTGCGCCGCATGCGCTGTGCCCGGCGATTCGTGGTCCGCGGCGTTGCCGGCCAAGCAATGCCGCAGCGGCGCCAACGGCGTCCATCGCCCGCGGAGGTTCGCCGCGTTGCGGCATTGCCGAGAGGTCGTACTGATCGATGCTGGCCCTGCGGGCCAGCGTCGATCAGTAAGGGCTGTCGAGCATGTCCCAGATGATCTGCTCGACGTCGGGCTGGCACTTGCCCGTCAGGCGCTTCACCGGCTCGCCCTTGCCCTCGATGTGTGCGGCGATCTCCGGCAGGTCGGCCTCGGTGACCTTGCTGTAGAAGATCTTGTCGGGATAGAGCGTGACGTTGATGCCCTGGTCGCAGGCGCCGAAGCACGGGTAGCGCCGGATCTTGATGCGCTCCTGGTTCGGATCGGACTGCTTGATCAGGTCGCGGAGCTTGTCGAAGACGTCGCCGCTGCCCTTTTCGGTGCAGTCGCCGCCTTCGCAGACATAGCAGAGTCGGTTGGTCATCGGACGGTTCGGGAATGCGAACGGTCCACGCCGAAGGGGCGTGGACCGTGGGATCGTGTCGAGTCGGCGTGCGCGCGCCGAGCCGTGGGTCTCGATCAGTGGAACTTGACGTATTCGAACTCGACGGGCTTGTCGTTCACGCCCTGCTGCGGCGGCGCGATGTAGTTCGCGAACTTGCCCGGGGTCGTCACCTTGACCATGCACGAGTTGACGTAGTCGCGGTCGGCCTGCGTCGGCAGCCACTTCGTGTGGTTGTGCGTCCAGGTGGCCTCGTCGATCATCTCGCCGGCCGGGTTGAACTTGAACCCCGCGTAGACGCCCTGGTAGCGGTGGAACTTGCGGTCCGGGAGCGCGATGCGGGTCGACACACCGAGCTTCTCCAGGTCGCGGTTCCAGCGCTCGACGATGCGCTTGCAGTCGGCGATGTAGGCGTCGAGCAGCACCGCGTTCATCGCGCGGCGCAGCGGGATGTCCTGCTTCTCGAGCTTGCCTTCGCCGGTCGGCACTTCGAGCGTGTAGTTGGCGTTCAGCGCCTTCGGATCCTTGTAGATGCCGTCGCTCTCGCGGTAGCGGCCCTTCAGGCCGTTGGCGAACGACTCGGCGGCGTTGGTGCTGTCCTCGCCGCCGAACAGGTCCATCGAGCCGGTGAACCAGAAGTTCACGTAGCGCTGGATGATGTCGAGCGGGATCGCGCCTTCCTTGCGCGGGTCCTTGCCCTGCGCCATCAGTTCGCCGGTGCGCTTCACGATGCGGCCGACGCCGTTCTCGCCGGTCTGCAGGTGGTAGGCCTCCTCGGCGAGCATGAACTGCGTCGTGCGCGCCAGCGGGTCGAAGCTCGACTCGGCGAGCGACGCCAGCTGGTACTTGCCGTCGCGGTCCATGAAGGCCGTGAAGCAGAAGAAGTCCAGCCAGTTGGTCACCGGGTAGTTGAACGCCTGCAGGATGCGCGGGTTGTCCTGGTCGCCGCTGTGGCGCTCGAGCATCGCCTCGGCTTCGTCGCGACCGTCGGCGCCGAAGTGCGTCTGCAGCAGGTAGACCATCGCCCACAGGTGGCGGCCTTCCTCGACGTTGACCTGGAACAGCGAGCGCAGGTCGTAGAGCGACGGACAGCAGTGGCCCAGCAGGCGCTGCTGCTCGACCGACGCCGGCTCGGTGTCGCCCTGGGTGACGATCAGGCGGCGCAGGCGATTGCGGAACTCACCGGGCACGTCGTGCCACGCCTGTTCGCCGATCTGGTCGCCGAAGTGGATCTTGCGATCGGCCGGACCGTCGGCCAGGAAGATGCCCCAGCGGTAGTCCGGCATCTTCACGTAGTCGAAGTGCGCCCAGCCGCCCTGGCCGACGCCGACCGCCGTGCGCAGGTAGATGTCGTGCTGGTTGAAGTCGCTCGGACCGACGGTCTTCCACCAGTCGAGGAACTTCGGTTGCCACTTCTCGAGCGCCATCATCAGGCGCTTGTTGTCGCGCAGTCCGACGTTGTTGGGGATCTTCGCTTCGAGGTCGACGGTGCTCATGGGTGTTCCTTCGGTCGGGTGAATGCTGTGGTTGCGCGCCGCTCAGGTGCGGCGCCAGTCGAACTTGGCGCTCTCGGGCGCGCCGTAGCGCGTCAACGCGCCTTCGTCGCCGGTCGCGTTCGGACGCGTGAAGATCCAGTTCTGCCACGCGCTGAGACGGCCGAAGATCTTGCTGTCGCAGTTCTCGGCACCGGCGAAGCGCAGCGAGGCCTCCATGCCAGTGAGCGCGTCGGGCGACAGCGAGGCGCGTTCTTCCAGGGCGATGCGGGTGTCGTCGGCCCAGTCCACCGGGTCGAGCAGGTAGGTGCACAGGCCTTGCTCGTCGGCTTCGGCGGCCGACAGCCGCGGCATCTCGGCCGCGAGCTTCTGGCCCTGTTCCGGCTGCGCCAGGAAGCGGTTGCAGAGGCGCGTCATGCCGTGGCTCATCGGCAGCAGGCCGGCGCTCAGCGGGCCGACCGCGAACTCGACCTTGTCGCTGTCGAGCGCGTAGACGCGGTCGCAGGCGAGGGTCAGTTCGAGGAACGCACCGGCGGTGCAGCTGTCGCCGTCGACCATCGCGTACATCGAGCGCGACATCAGGTCGAAGCGGCGCAGCGTGCGCGCCATCTGCCGCACGATCTCGTTGACGAGCCAGTGCGAGCGGTTGGCGAACAGGTTCTTCTCGACGGCCAGCAGGTC
>CANGSN010000246.1 GCA_947455805.1 Planctomycetota bacterium | reverse complement strand
GAGGCGCGCCATGCGCGAGGCGACCCGGCCGTCGAGCCGCGTGAAGTCGCCGCCGACGAACAGGGAGCCGTCGGCTTCGGCGGTGATCGTGCGGATGGCGCCCGGACCGCCTTGCACGATGCTCGTCAGCGTCGAGCCGAGCAGCCGATCACACGCCGCGATCCCGGCCGTGCTGCCGGCGAGCAGCAGCTCGCCGTTCGGCAATTCGAACAGGCAGTTGGCTGGCGACGACGACGTCGCCGTTCGGCAGCTCGACCAACGCGTCGATCGTCTGCGTCGGCCCAGCGCCGAGGGGCGCCCAGGTGCCGGCTTGCCGCCGCCACACGGTCGGGTGGTCGCCGCCGAGCACGACCACGGGCGCGGCCGGCCCAGGGCCGTCCGGATCCCACCACGTGGATGCATGGACGATGCCGTCGGTGCCGACGTTCGCCGACAAGGAGATCGCGGGATTGCTGCACTGCGCCGCGGCAGACGCCGCGAGCGTGCCCAACGCGGCGAGCGGCAGGGCGAGAGGAACGAAGCGACGAACGCGGATGCGGCTCATGGGACTCTCCCGGCCTTGGGATCGACGAGAGGGGACGCCGACGAGGCGCAGGGCATAGCGAGGCGCCATGCGACGCGCTGGACGCCAGCCCGCTCGTTGGCGAACGTGCCACCGCCGATGACCGCCTTCCGCGACCCGACCACCGTCCCGTTCGTGCCCGCCCTCGAACGGCAGTTCGCCGCGGTGCGCCGCGAGCTCGATCAGCTCGGCCGGGAGTCGTTCTACGAAGCGCCCGACTCGCTGACCTCGGTCGAGGGTCGCTACGACGAGCGCGGCTGGCTGTACTACTCGCTGTTCGGCGGCGACGCCGGCGACGCGGCGCGACGCGCCCGCACCCCGGCCACCGCCGCCGCCTGCGCCGCGGTGCCGAACCTCGTCAACGCCGGCTTCTCGCGCTTCCTGCCCGGCACGCACCTCTATCCGCACCGCGGCGAACTGGCGGGTGTGCTGCGCTGCCACCTCGGCCTCGTGGTGCCGGGTGGCGACGTCGCCATCCGCTTCGGCGACGAGACGCGTGGCTGGCAGGAGGGCCGCTGCCTCGTGTTCGACGACACCTTCGAGCACGAGGCCTGGAACCACGGCGACGGCGACCGCGTGGTGCTGCTGCTGACGTTCCGGCCTTGACTGCGACCGGTGGCGAAGCGGCTGCTCGGACGGCCGGAAGCGCGGCGGCCGAACGGACCTTGCGCGACCGGGGAAAGCACCTTCTCCAGCAGTGCGAGCATGCGCGTTCTCGCCGTTCCCAACCGGGACGACGAGCCTCTGCCCGTGGGGAACCGCCTGCTGCCGCTCCTCTTCGCCGCCGCCACGACCTTCGCGCCGTTCGCGACCGCACAGTGCTTCGACACCGTCTTCGGCACGTCGCTCGGCAGCGGCCCCGACTTCGTGTTCCCACAGCAGTCGATCGGCTTCGCCTTCCCGCTCGCCGGCACGACCTACAGCAACGTGCACGTCGGCGACAAGGGCTACCTGTTCCTGTCGAACGGGGGCGCGCCGACGTTCATGCCGCCGACCGCCGCCGCGGCCGTCGTCGCCAACGGCAACAACGTCGAGCAGACCGTCACCTTGCCCTCGCCGTTGCCGATCGCCGGTGGCTCGACCATGGGGCTGTGCCAGGCCTACGGCAACGGCAACCTGCTGTCGCTGCCGGTGCCGACCATCCAGGGCACGTCGACGGCGCTGCTGCCGATCGCCAGCAACCCGGCGCTGGTCGGCATCAGCATCACCAGCCAGTCGCTGGCCTTCTCGCCGGCGACGCCGCTCGGCCTGATTGCGTCGAACGGCATGCAGATGACCATCGGGCTTCAGGCGGACACGAGGCCACGGCGCGCCGCCGCTTGCGGGCTGGAGACGCACGCCTACCCTTGACGGACCTCGTCGGCGCCGCCATTCGGCACATATCCCACCACCATGCAACGACTCCGGGCCCTCTCCCTGTTCGCGCTGGCTGCCTTCGCGCCTGCCCAGTGCTTCGATCTGAACTTCGGCACCAACCTCGGCGTCGGTCCGGACACCGTGTTCGCGATCCAGCCGATCGGCTTCGCGTTCCCGCTCGCGGGCGCGACCTACACGCACATCCACGTGACCGACAAGTGCTACGCCTACTTGTCGAACAACGGCACGCCGGCGCCTGGCGGCGCCGACTTCTCGGCCACCGCGGGCGAACTGGCGAGCGGCTCGCCGCGCATCTGCCCGCTGTGGGCCGACATCCAGGCGCAGGCCACCAACAACGCCGCGGTCCACCTGAACAGCACGGCGACCGAGTGCACGGTCACGTGGAAGAACGTGCGCTGCTACAACAACACGAGCGGCATCTTCGACGTGCAGATGAAGTTGTTCGCCAGCGGCGAGATCAAGTTCATCTACGGCCCGGGCGCCACCAACCAGTCGGTCGCGACGCAGCCGACGTGGCAGGCCGGCATCGTCGGCGTGTCGCCGGGCGGCGGCGTCACGCCGCCGGCGAGCCTCGACCTGTCGCTGGGAGCCACGACCACCGACAACACGATCTTCGAAGAGTTCCTGGTCGGCGGCTCGTTCGACATGCCGAACAACGGCCTGCACCTGATCCCGACCAACCCGGGCTGGGTGGCGATCCCGCTCGGCGCGCCGGCCAACTGCGCGTCGGCCACCAACTACGGCACCGGCTGCGGTTCGCCGGCCCTGGCGCTGACCACGACCGGCGGCCCGGCGCTCGGCTCGTCGACGTTCACGTTCCGCATCAGCAACGTGCCGGCGGCGTTGCCGGTCAGCGCGCTGTTCTTCGGCGACACCGTGGTCGACCCCGGCGTCAGCCTGGCTGCGATCGGAATGAACGGATGCAACGCCTACTCGAACGGCAACCTGCTGTCGTTGACGCTGCCGGCGACCGCGGGCGTCTCCTCGGTACCGCTGCCGATCCCGAGCCAGCTGAACCTGATCGGCATCACGATGTCGACGCAGGCGCTGGCGTTCTCGAACGCGACGACCGCTGGCCTGATCGCATCGAACGGCAACCAGTTCACCGTCGGCAATTGAAGCGGGGCCCGGCGCCACCCCGGGCGAGCCCGCAAAAAGCGCGATCGGCCCGGCGACAGCACCGGGCGGCTTTGCTTTGATGCGTGGCCATCCTCGGACCCACGTGAGCAGAGATTCCGGCATCGTGCGGCGCGCCCTCGTCACCGGCGCCAGCCGCGGCATCGGCGCCGCCATCGCCAAGCGACTGGCGGCAGCCGGCCACCCGGTGATCGTCAACTACCGCCGTGACGCCGACGCCGCCAACGCGGTCGTCGCCGACATCCAGCAGAAGGGTGGCGAGGCGATCGCGGTCGCGTTCGACGTCGCCGACCGCGAGGCGACCGAGAAGGCGATCGCGCAGCTGCTGCAGGACCCGCGCCCGATCGGCATCCTGGTCAACAACGCCGGCGTCACCGCCGACGCCGCGTTCCCGGCGATGACCCACGAACAGTGGGACAAGGTGATCCGCACCACGCTCGACGGCTGCTTCCACGTGACGCAGCCGCTGACCATGCCGATGGTGCAGCAGAAGTGGGGCCGCATCGTCAACCTGTCGTCGCTGTCGGCGCAGAAGGGCACGCGCGGCCAGGCCAACTACGCGGCGGCGAAGGCCGGCATCGTCGGCTTCACCCGCACCTTGGCGCAGGAACTCGCGAAGCGGAAGATCACGGTGAACGCGGTCGCGCCCGGCCTGATCGACACCGAGATGATCGCCGGCGTACCGGAGTTCGTGCTCGAACAGATTCCCATGCGGCGCGTCGGCAAGCCCGACGAGGTCGCCGCGCTGGTGGCGTTCCTCGCGTCCGAGGACGCCGCCTACATCACCGGCCAGGTGGTCGGCATCGACGGAGGCTTCTCATGAACATGTACGTGCAGCACGCCGCGGCGAAGCCCGCCGCCGACCTCCTTCACGAGACGCACTGGGACGTGCTGGTCGTCGGGGCCGGCCCCGCCGGCGCCACGGCCGCGGGCCTGCTCGCGCAGGAAGGCCTGCGCACGCTGGTGCTGGAGAAGGACGAGTTCCCGCGCTTCCACATCGGCGAGTCGCTGCTGCCGATGTCGCTGCCGGTGATCGAGAAGCTCGGCGTGCCGCCGGCCGAGGACACGTTCGTCTACAAGCAGGGCGCCGAGTTCCTGTGCGAACGCACGGGCCGCCACCGCCAGTTCGTGTTCACCGAGACGCTGCCCGGTTGCGGCCGCCACGCGTGGCACGTCGACCGCGCCCGCTTCGACCAGGCACTGTGCTGTGCCGCGGTGCGGAACGGCGCCGTCGTGCGCCACGGCGAGACGGTGGTCGACGCCGGTGTCGACGCCGACGGCTCGGCGGCGTTCCTGCGCACGCGCACGCACACCTACCGCGGCCGCTACCTGATCGACGCCTCGGGTCAGTCGCGCCTGCTGGCGCGCCGCGCCGAGGCGGCGGTGCCGTACGACCAGTTCGGCCGCTGCTCGGTGTTCACGCACTACGAGGACATCGGCGACGCGGCGTGGGACGAACTCGGCCCCGGCAAGAACATCCGCATCGTGCTCGCCCCGGGTGGCTGGGGCTGGATCATCCCGCTGCCCGGCAAGCGCCTCAGCGTCGGCCTCGTCGGCCGCACCAAGATCACCGACGTCGAACTCGAACGCGACCTGCTGCAGGGCCCGCTGGTGACGCGGCTGACGCAGGGGGCCAGGCGCCTCGAGACGCGCGTGATCGGCAACTTCAGCTACCGCAACCAGCTGCCGAGCGGTTCGCGGTTCTGCTGCCTCGGCGACGCCGCCTGCTTCCTCGACCCGGTGTTCTCGTCGGGCGTGACGCTGGCGATGGTCGGCGCGCAGAAGGTCGTCGACCTGGTCGCGCCAGCGCTGCGCGAAGGCCGCGAAGCCGATGGCGAACTGCTGCGCGAGCACGAGGTCAGCATGGACCGCGCGTTCCGCACGTTCGCCGGCCTGATCGACCGCTTCTACAACTCGCACTTCGCGGAGACGATCTTCCTCGGCCCGCCGTCCGACAACCTCGACATGCGGCGCGGGATCATGAGCGTGCTCGCCGGCGACGTCTGGCGCAGCGGCAACGTCTTCCAGGACATGCTGCTCAACGCGCGACGCTACGACAGCCGCAAGCCGACCGCGACCGCCGGCGCTCCGAGCGACTCGCATGGTTGACGGCGCCTGCCCGGCGCGGCTGTCGCCGCTGCCGATCACCGGCTACTCCGTGCTGAGCGCGCTCGGCAGCACGCGGCAGCAGCACCTCGACGCGCTCGCCGCCGGCCGCACCGGCCTCGGCCCCGCACCGTTCGACCTGCCGTTCCCGACCGCGGTCGGTGCCGTGCGCGGCGAACTGCCG
>CANGSN010000245.1 GCA_947455805.1 Planctomycetota bacterium | reverse complement strand
GCTGCGACCCGCGCGCTGCGGCGCGCGTGCAGCACTTCGCCGATCGCCGCCAGCAGCAGCACGCCGGCCGTCACCCACAACGTCACCATGGCGTGTACCTCAGCCAGAGTTGCATCAGCACGTAGACGCCGAGCACCGACAGACCAGCGATGCAGAACGGGAAGAACCAGTCGACCATCTCGGGCGTGCCCTGCTCGAGCTTCGCCTTGGTCATCTTGTCGATGTGCTGGAACACCTCGCGCAGCGCGTTCGGATCGTCGGGGTTGAACACCTCGCCGCCGGTCGTGCGCGCGAGGTTGACGATCTGGCCGACGGCGTCGCTCTCCTGGATGTTGACCGCGAACAGCGTGATGCCGTCCTTCTTCAGCCGCTTGGCGATCTCCATCTCGGCGCCGTTGTCGAGGTCGCTGCTGTAGCCGTCGGTGATCAGGATCAGCATGCGGTCGCCTTCGGCGCGCGAGGTCAGCACCTCGCGGCAACCGAGCACCGCCTTGCCGATCTCGGTGCCGCCGAACGCCGGCGGCGCGTTCTCCGGACGCATGAACGGGAACGCGCAGCGCACCGCCGACGGGTCGGTCGTCAGCGGCGCCCAGTGCAGGTAGTTGTTGCCGAAGAAGGTCAGCCCGAACGAGTCGCCCTGGCGGTAGCCGAGGAAGTCGTCGATCGCCTCGACCGCGGCGTCGTAGCGCGTGCCCTTGCTGCCGAACTTCGCCGTCATCGAGCCGGAGATGTCGAGGCAGAACTGGATGTTGGTCAGCGCGCGCTTCTGCTTCGGCGCCGCCAGTTCCTGCGGCAGCGCCAGCAGCAGCACGGCGACCGCCAGCAGCAACGCCGGCATCGACTCGCCGACGCCGAGCACGGCGCGCACGAACCAACCACTGCCGCGCGGACCACTGCCGCGCGGACCATCGGTGGCGCGGTCGAACGGCAGGGCGATGCGGCGACCGCGGCGCTGCCAGACCCAGAACAGGTGCAGCAGCGGCAGCACCAACAGCAGCAGCAGCCACGGGCGGGCGAACATCAGCGGGCCTCCTTGGCGGCAACGGCAGGCTTGGCGGCGGCGACCGGGGCCGCAATCGGCGCGAAGCTCTCGGCAGTGACGGCGCGGTACGGCTGCAGCAGCTTCGCCCAGTCGACGTCGCGCGGCGGCGTCGGCATGTGCAGCCACGCCTCCAGCTGGCGCAGCAGGCCACCGGCCTCTTCGTGGCGGCGGATCGTCATGATCGCGTCGACCGCCTTCTGCTCGCCGAGGCCGAGGCGCGCGCGCCAGAACGCGACCAGCAGGCGTTCGAGTTCGGCCTGCGCCGCGGTGTCCGACTTGCCGGCGGCGACGGCTTCCACCAGCGGCCGCAGGCGGTCGGCCAGCGTCGGCACGGCCACGACCGGAGCCTTCGGCCGGCGGAAGCGGCGGCCGACGAACAGGATCGCCAGCAGGCCGATGCCCCAGACGATGGCGGCGACGATCTGCAGCGTGCGGTAGCCGCCGAGCGACGCCGCCGGCGTCGGTTGCAGTTCGCTCGGCTCGACCATGCCGGCCGGCAGCGCCGAGGCGACCTCGACCGCGATCGCCGGCACGTCGGTCGTCGGTGAGCCGTCCTTGCGCACCAGGAACTTGGCGAGGTCGAACGTGCCCGCTTCGAGCCCCGTCCACTCGAGGTCGTAGCGGAACGTCGTGCCGTGCGGCCACACCTTGACGATGCGCAGCGCGACCGGCGCCTTCAGCGTCGTCGGCGCCGTCGTCAGCTCGCTGCCCGGCAGCACCAGCTGCTCGATGGCGGAGCGCATGCCGACCGCCGCCTTGCGTTCGTCGCGCGCCTGCGCGAGCAGGCCGCCGAGCAAGCAGAACACGGCGGCGACGAACGCCGCGAGCCGGTGCTTCGATGCCATGCCCACGTCGTTCATCGTGCTCCTCGCCCGAGACCGCGGTTGCGGAAGAAGTGACGCAGCCGATGCACGAACGGCTGGTCGGTGCGGATCAGCAGGTGGTCGACGCCACCGCGCCGCAGTTCGTGTTCGATCGCCGCCTGGTCGAGCAGCGCCTTCCTGCCGCTGCTGACGAAGCCGCGCCCCGACTCGGCGTCCTGCGCGCGCATCCAGCCGCTGCCGGGCACCGCCAGTTCGGCCGGATCCTGGAACTGCAGCACTGCGACCTCGTGCTGCTGCGCCAGCAGCGCCACCGCGTGCACCGCCCCCGGCTCGTGAAGGTCGCTGCAGACGACGACGATCGAGCGCGCGGTCAAGGTCGGCCGCAGCTCGGCGATGCGACGCACCAGCTGCGTGCGTTCGCCGTAGTCGTAGCGGCGCAGGCGCAGCAGCCACTGCAGCACCTGGTCCTTGGCGAGGCTCGGCGGCACGCGCACGTTGCGCACGCCGCAGCCGATGACGCCGACCGGGCTGGTGCGGTCGAGGCACGCGAGCGCCAGGCCGCCGGCGCAGTGCAGTGCGAGCTCGTACTTCGAGCGCGCCGTCGACGACACCACCATCGAGGCCGAGGTGTCGATCAGGAACCACGCCGGGATGCGGCGCTGGGCCTCGTACTGCTTGACGTGGACCTTGGTCGAACGCGCGGTGACGCGCCAGTCGATCGACTTGATCGGGTCGCCGTCCTGGTAGAGCCGCGACTGCACGTAGTCGATGCCGGAGCCGAGGAAGCGGCTGCCGTCGAGGCCGTAGGTCAGGTCGTTCGCCAACCGCCGGATGGCGATGACGAACTTGCGCGCCGCCAGTGGTTCGACGTGGCGGAGCAGGCCAGGCAGGTCGCGTTCGCGCGCCATCGCCGAGTGCGCCGCCGCATCGCGCGCGGCTCCGCCGCTGGTCTGGCTCGCGCCAACCTGATTGCCGCCGGGCGTGCTCATCGCGCCACTTCGCTGAGGATCTCCTGCAGCACCTGCTGGCTGGTGAAGCCTTCGGCGACCGCTTCGTAGGTCAGCCGGATGCGGTGCAGGATCACGTCCTCGGCCAGCGCGAACAGGTCCTCGGGCAGCACGTAGTCGCGGCCGTGGATCAGCGCGCGCGCGCGCGACGACTTGACCAGCGAGATGCCGGCGCGCGGGCTGCAGCCGAGCTCGAGCTTCGGGTGCTTGCGCGTGCGGTTGACGATCTCGACCACGTGCTCGAGGAACGCCTCGCTGACGTGCACCTGCTGCACGTCCTCCATCGCCCTCACCAGCTGCTCGCTGCTGCCGGTCTGCTGCTCGCCGAGCGCGTCGAACTCGGTGCGCGCCACGGCACCCTTGCCGTCGCGGCGCACGCCGAGCGCCACGTTGCGGCGCAGCACTTCCTTCTCCTGCTCGGTGGTCAGGTAGCCGAGCCGGTGCAGCAGCATGAAGCGGTCGAGCTGCGCCTCGGGCAGTTCGAACGTGCCCGCCTGCTCGACCGGGTTCTGCGTGGCGATGACCAGGAACGGTGCTGGCAGCGGATAGGTCTGGTTGCCGATGGTGACGCGGCGTTCCTGCATCGCTTCCAGCAAGGCGCTCTGCACCTTCGGCGCCGCGCGGTTGATCTCGTCGGCGAGCAGCAGGTTGGTGAAGATCGGTCCCTTGTGGGTGCGGAACTCGTGCGTCTTCTGGTCCAGGATCTCGCTGCCGACGATGTCCGACGGCAGCAGGTCGATGGTGAACTGGATGCGCGCGAAGGCGAGGTCGACCGTCTTCGACACCGCCGCGACCAGCAGCGTCTTGGCGAGGCCGGGCACACCCTGCAGCAGCAGGTGGCCGGAGGTCAACAGGGCGATCAGCACGCGTTCGACGACGACGTCCTGGCCGACGACCACTTTGCCGACGCGCGTGCGGATCTGGTCGAGGAACGTGCGCGTCTCGGCGAAGCGGACCACGGGGGAAGCAGCGGGAGCGGTCATGGGATCTGCGAAGAGGGGTCGGCGGGGAGAAGGTGGTGGAAGGGCGGCGCTCAGCTGGCGTTCTGCAGCCAGCCGCGGGCGACGGCCTCGAGGTCGAGCGTCGGATCCTGCGCGCGGTCGAAGTGGCACGCTTCGATGCGGGCGATGTCGGCAGCGAGCTTCTGCTTCTGCGCGTCGTCGAGCTTGCGCTGGGCACCGATCTGGTGCAGCAGCGCCAGCACCGTGAACGGGTTGACGTGGCTCGGCAGCGCCAGCGACTTCTGGCGCGGCCCCGCGGTGCCGGCCGCCGGCTTGGCGAACAGGAACCACAGGAAGTAGGCGACGGCGGCGACGCCGAGCAGCACCCAGACCCAGACCGGCTCGGTGCGGTTCCGCGTGCCGGTCAGCGCCACCTCGGGACTGACGGTGGCGAGGTCGGCGTCGTCGTAGCGCTGGTAGGTCGCCTTCGTGCCCTCGACCAGCGGCCGCCCGAACACGAAGCGGTTCGGCCGTTCGTGCTCGTTCTCCGGCGCCAGCGCCAGCAGCCAGATGCGCTCGCTCTCGACGCCGTCCTGGGTCTCGGCGAACTTGTTGACCGAAGCACCCTGGTCGTCGCGCTTCGTCACCACGAAGCCCGGCAGTTCGAGCTGCAGGATCGACTCGAGGCTCGGGATCAGGCCCTTGGCCTTCGCCTTGATCTCCAGCGTGACCTTGCCTTCGTCGGCGCGGCGCTCGTCGAGCAACTGCGTGATCTCGAGGTCGGTGAACGGCCGCTGCTCGGCCTTCGCCGACGCGTCGACGACGACCGGTGAGCTGCCGACCGGCAGCACGGTGAAGCCCGACGTGTCGAGGAAGTCGAAGTCGAGCTGGATCGCCGGCACGCGGTCGACCTGCGGCCCGCGCGCCTTCAGCAGCAGGTAGGCGTACGGCGTCGACCGCCAGCCCGGCGCGTCGGTCGGCTTCGACTGCATGCCCTCGCCGTTGAACGTCACCGACACCACCTCGAAGTTCTCCTGCAGCGACGCGGTCACGGCCTCGGTGAACTTGTCGCGGTAGTTCTCGAGCGGACGCCCATAGTTGTAGGCGTAGCCCATGTTGTTCTGGTTGGTCGCGTACTTGGCGAAGCCACCGCTCTCGCGCTCGATCTCCGGCGAGTGCACGATGTCGATGCGCAGGCCGAACGGCTGCGTGCCGACCGCGGTCGAGCCGTCGACGACGGCCTCGAGCCGCAGCTCGCGCAGCAGGTCCTGGTAGTACTCCCAGACCTTCTTCGCCTCGCGCGCCTGCGGATGCTCGCCGGCGATCGCGAAGCCCGCCTCGAGGTAGCGGTACTTGATCTGCGGCTTCACCGCCGACATGCGGTTGAACAGGTTGTTGGCGAACATCGTCAGGTGCCGCTCGGCGCTCGCCTTCGGCAGCGCGTCGATCGCCTGGCGGATCAGCGGCAGCTGGTTCTTCGCCAGCACGGTGTCCTGGTCGACGGCGCCGAGGTCCGAGGCACCGAGTGCGGCGTAGAACCACGTGTCGAACGGCGCGATCGTCTCCTGG
>CANGSN010000244.1 GCA_947455805.1 Planctomycetota bacterium | reverse complement strand
GAGCTGCGCGAACTGGTGCCGGCAGCGACGTCGCGCGCGTCGGCGAGCAGCACCGACAAGCCGCGCACCGCCGCGTCGCGCGCGACCGCAGCACCGTGGATGCCGGCGCCGACGACGACGAGATCGAAGCTGCGTCCGTGCAACTGCCGCGGGTCGATGCGCACGGCGCGATCATGACGAACGGCCGCGGCCGCCTCCAGCCTCGCGACCGGAAGCTCATGAACGCGGCGTCGGGGCAGTGCCGAGCCGGTTCGTCGCGGAGTCGAGGGTTGCCGACCTGCCGACGAGCCGCGACGATGCGCCGGCCTCGTCCGTGCGCGCATCGCGCGGCGTCGCCCCCTTCCCCATGCCGCCCGAGCTGCAGCCCTGGTTCGCCGCCGCCCTAGCACTGCTCGACGTGCGGCGCCAGGACCGGCTGCTGGCGATCGACGTCGACGCCGAACATGCCCGCACGCTGGCGACGCTGGTCGGCAGCCGCGGCGAACTGGTGCTGGTGCTGCCGGATCGCCAGCGGGCCGAACGCATCGCCGCGCTGGCGCTGCCGCAGGTCACCGTGCTCGCCCACCGTCTGACCGGCGACGAACGCTTCGGCACGTTCGACGCACTGCTGCTGGCCCCCACCTACGGCCCGCTGCTGCCGACCGGCTGCTACGCCGACCTCGTGCGCAGCAACCTGCGCCCCGGCGGCCGCTTCGTCGTCGACCTGCCGGGCGCGGACATGATCCCGGACCTGCGCGCTGCGGCCCTCGACCTGCGCTGGCCGGAAGCGCGCCTCGCCGCGTTGTCCGGCATCGCCGACGACGTGCTCGCCGACGTGCTGCGCGGGGGGGGCCTGCGCGAGGTCAGCGGCGTGGTCGGGGCCCACCTGGTGAACGTGACGACGCCCGGCGATCTGGTCGGGGCGTGCAGCGACGCGCTCGACCTCGGCGACGACGACCGGCTGCAGCTGACGCATGCGCTGGTGCGGCGCAGAGGAACGACGGGACCGATCGACGCGCTGCTGCACCGCACCCGGCTGCTCGGCCGCCGCTAGACCTGATCGACCCAGTGTTGTTCTGGGGTCGCCGCCAGCGGGCGCGTTCGCAACTTCGGTCGCGGCAAGGGCCGCTCGGGTCGGATCGCGGCAGCAACACTGGACCGATCAGCACGGACTGACGGATTTTTCCGCCGAAGTTGCGGGGGTTCGTCCCCTTGGTGTGGCGATGGCGGCTCCCGAGGGTCGGCCGAAGACGAGCGGCCGGGAATAGAGTCGTGTGGCCTCCGCGGGAAGGGGAGCCGCCGTCGCCGATTCTCCAGCGGGTGCAGGCTGCGCACTCGTCGGGTGGGAACGACTGCGGGCCGGTGGCTACGCTGCGGCGATGACGTTCGCCCGTCGTTCGCTGGCGGCCCTGGCCGCGGCCCCTCTGCTCGTGCTCGACAGTTCGCTCGCAGCCCAACAGCGCTGGCCCGCGGGCCATGCGCGCGCGGGCCTGGTGCAGGAACCCTCGCGGGCGGCACCCTACGCCGACGACGTCGACCACGTCGCCAACCGGCTGTTCCGCCGGCTGTGGACGGCGACCCTGGCGCCGGCCGAGGTGGCGCAGGTGGTGCCGGGCGAAGCGGCGCTGCCGTTCACCGAAGGCTGGGTGCACAAGAAGCGCAAGGGCACCGACGGCGACCGCGGCACGTTCGGCGGCGACGGCCGCATGCTGTCGCTCGAAGGGCTCGACGACGACGCGGCGAAGGCGCTGCGCGCCGACCTGCTGGCGCTCGATGACAAGGCGATCACCGCCCTGCGGACGAACCCGGCGCTGGCGGTGCACCTGCAGAACGACCTGCTGCGCACAGCCCAACGGCTGCTCGACGTCGAACGCAACCTCGACCTGGTGCCACTGCTGCGCGACGCCGCCCTGCGGCTCGGCCTCGCCCAGGAGCAGCTCGCCCGGCTGCCGGACACGCTGCGGCTCGCGGCCGGTGGCAAGGCACCAGCGCTGCCGGCGAACGAACTGCCGCAGCAGCTCGGCGGCACCGCCGCCGGCTATCGCGAGATCACGCGCCGGTCGACGCGGCTGTTCGACGCCGAGCACACGCTGCTGTGGTCGCGCGTGTTCCTGCGCCACCCGGATGGCGAAGCGGCGCTGGCGGCGCTGCTGCCGAAGCCCGGCGAGAAGCCGGCGAAGGGGCCGGGCCCGACCGCGCCGATCGGCTTCCGCGCCGTGCTGGTGCAGGGCTTGGTCGCCATCGACAGCGCCGGTGCGCCGCGCGCGACCTCGCTGGTCGTCGACGTGCGCACGCAGACGCTGCAGAACCGCGAGCCGCTCGCTGCCGACAACGCCACGTTCACCCACGACGGCCTCGACTTCGGCATCTGGCAACTGCAGCGCGAAGGGCTGCGCCGCGGCGAGCCGCAGCAGTTCTTCCGCGCGGTGCGCGCCGACGACCTCGACCTGTTCCGCGACTACGGCACCGCGAAGCTGACGACGTATCGCGGCCAGTGCTCGTTGTGCCACCGCGTCAGCGACTCGCCGGAGCCCGAGCTCGCCGGCTTCCCAGTGCTGCGCGCCCACGTGCAGGCGGCGTTCGCGGTCACCGGCGACGAGCGGCTGCGCCTCGCCGAGCAGCAGGTCGAGAAGCTGCTCGCGAAGCTGCGCGCGGCGAACTGACGTTCCGGTCAGCCGACGCCGACCGCCGCAGCCCATCCCGCGGTCAGGGCGCGGACGGCAACCGCTGCGCGCAGAGGGCGACGAACTCGTCGAAGGCAACCGCGCCCTGCAGGTCGGACGGGCGGGTCACATCCACGGTCAGGTCGCGGAGCTGCAGTCGCACGAACGGCTGCGATTCACCCCCACCGTGCAGCCCGGGCGGCGGAACCTCGGCATGCGCCAACGCCGCCTCGGGCTCGGTCCAGGCAGGCCGCACCAGGACGACGCGCCGCGAGGTGAGCGCAACGAGACGAGCCGGACCGACGGACTTGACCATGGCCACGAAGAACGGGGGGATGGCGAGCCAGACGTAGACGAACCGGCTGGCCGCCGGCGCCGCAACCGCCACCAAGAGACTGCCGACCGCCGTGACCGCGGCAGCGATGGCCAGTCGGCGCCGAAGCTGCGACCACGACGGCCGAACGCGCGCCTCGACGACCTGCAGCACGACCTCGCCGTCGCGTAGGTGCTCGTGCAAGCGACGGCCGTCTTGCTCCGTGAACTGCGTCACCAACTTCGACTCACAGGTTGGTGTAGTTCGGCCCGCCGCCGCCTTCCGGCGTCACCCAGTTGATGACCTGGTACGGGTCCATGATGTCGCACGTCTTGCAGTGCACGCAGTTGCTGGCGTTGATCTTCAGCTCCACGCCGTGCTTGGTGCCGGCCTTCTCTTCCATCTCGTAGACCGCCGCCGGACAGAAGTGCTGGCACGGGTTGCCGAACTCCTCGACGCAGCGGGTCGAGCACAGGTCCGGCTGCGTCACCACCAAGTGGCACGGCTGGTCTTCCTCGTGGATGGTGCCGGACGAGTAGACCGACGTCAGCTTGTCGAACGTCAGCGTGCCGTCCTCCGGCAGCTTGTCCTGCTTCGGCTTGCCCTTCCCGCCGAAGTAGTCGCCGACCTTCTGCATGTAGGTGTGGCCGGCGTTGCTCTTCAGCTCGTCCGACCACAGCGTGCCCTTGCCGCCGAACAGCGTCGCGAAGCCGGCGTTGACGAGGCCGGCGAGGCGGCCCTTGTGGAAGCCCTGGTGGAAGTTGCGGCACGCCCACAGCTCCTCGTGCACCCAGTCGGCCTTCATCTTCTGGTCGTAGAGCGCCGTCGACGCCGCGGTGAAGTCGCCCTTCTGCAGGCACGCGAACGCCGTCTCCGCCGCCAGCATGCCCGAGCGCATCGCCAGGTGGATGCCCTTCAGGCGCATGCTGTTCATCAGGCCGGCGCTGTCGCCGACCAGCACGAAGCCATCGCCGAACACCTTCGGCATCGAGTAGAGGCCGCCCTCCGGCAGCGACTTGGCGCCGTAGTGCAGCATCTTGCCGCCCTTCAGGAACGGCGCGATCTTCGGGTTCAGCTTCATCCGCTGCAGCTGGCGGTGCGCGTCCATCGTCGGATCGCGGTAGTCGAGACCGACGACGAGGCCGATCGACACGAGGTTCTTGTCGCCCTCGCTCTGGCCCATGCCGTAGACCCAGCCGCCGCCGAACGTCTTGCTGTCGAGCGGGTAGCCCATCGTGTGCACGACGAGGCCGGGCGGGCAGTTGCCCTTCGGCACCTCCCACACTTCCTTGACGCCGACGCCGTAGACCTGCGGGTTCTTGCCCTCGAGCTTCAGGTCGGCGATCAGCTGCTTGGTCATCGAGCCGCGGCTGCCCTCGGCGAGCACGACGAGCTTGCCGGACAGGATGCCGCCGGCCTGGAAGTTCCCCTTCGGCTGGCCGTGCTTGTCGACGCCGCTGTCGCCGAGCTGCACGCCGGTGACGGTATTGCCCTCGCGCACCAGCTTGGCGCCGGGGAAGCCGGGGAAGACCTGGATGCCCTTCTGCTCGGCGATGGCACCGAGCCACTTCACCATCTTGTTCAGCGAGATGACGAAGTTGCCGTGGTTCTTCAGCGGCGGCGGCGTGATCGGGAACTTGGTGCCGCCCTTCTCGGTCAACCAGATCGCGTAGTCGTCGTGGACCTCGGCTTCGATCGGCGCCTTCGGCTCCATCGTGCGCCAACCTGGCAGCAGCGCGTCGAGCCCCTTCGGATCCATGACCGCACCGGAGATCGAGTGCGCGCCGATCTCGGCGGCTTTTTCGATCAGGCAGATCTCGGCGGTGACCTTCTTGTCGTCCGCCGCCTTTCCGTTGTGGGCCTCGATCAGGTTGGCCAGGTGGATCGCGGTGGCAAGGCCGGCACAGCCGCCGCCCACCACCACGACGTCGAAAGGCATCACATCGCGTTCGGTCATGAGAATCGTTTCGCGCAGCGCTTGGTAACCGATGCGCAGCGTCACACTACAGAGCCACGACGGCGATCTGCAACGACGTGTGCGGATCGGCCGTTCCGACGGGCCTCACCCGGTGCTCCCCCGCACCGAAAGGGAATCCGATGAAGCGCACCTACACTCTGCCGGAAGCGAACAAGGCCCTCCGCCTGGTTCGCGTGATCGCAGCGGAACTCGTCGAGCGCCGGGCGTCCCGGCGCCAGCTCGCCCGGCAGCGCGAGCAGCTCGAAGACGCGGTCACGCCGGAAGGTCTGCGCAGCGAGCTGGCCGAGCTCGACGCCCAGATCTGGGCCCACGACGAAGCCCTGAAGAACTGCCAGCTCGAACTCGAGCACCTCGGCCTGACGGTCCTGCGCACGAACCCGCTGACGGTGCACTTCCCGGGCACCAGCCGTTCGGGCGAGGTGGTGTTCTGCTGGGAAGAAGGCGAGACGTCGGTCTGCTTC
>CANGSN010000243.1 GCA_947455805.1 Planctomycetota bacterium | reverse complement strand
CACCCACTCGACCCCGCAGTCCTCCACTCCCGCCCCGCAAGCAGCAGCCGCCGCCGACACCACGTCGACCGCCGCCAAGGCGCTGGCCGCCGCCGGCGATGCCGAATCGGCGCGCGACGTCGGTGCGCTCGACGATGCCGCGCGGCAAGCCGCCGCCCGCCTCGGGCGCAAGAAGACCGGCCTGGTCGAACGGCTGATCTACGGCCCGCGCCCGGACACCGGCGAACTGCAGAGCGGTGCGCTCGCCGCCAGCAAGGCCGGCGCGCGCGGCGAAGCGGTGATGGCGGCGGCGCTGCAGTCGCTGGCGCGCGGCGAAGCGTTCACCGCCGACGGCAAGCTGTCGGCGGCGCTGCGCGCGGCCGTGGCGAAGGAGAAGGGCTACGGCTTCACGGTGCCGGCCGAGTTCGGCGGCCTCGACGGCCGCTACGTCGAGCTGGCCCTGGTCGAGGAGGAGATGGCGGCGAACGGCCTCGGCCCGCTGGCGGTCGAGATCAGCGGCGAACTGACGATCGGTGCTGGCTCGCTGCTGGCCTACGGCACCGACGCGCAGAAGAAGCTGTTCCTGCCGCTGGTCGCGCAGGGCGAGCTGATGGCGTTCGGCCTGACCGAGGTCGGCATCGGCGTCAACGCCAAGAAGGTCCGCGCCTACGTCGAGCCCGATCCGGCGACCGGCGGCTTCCGGCTGTTCGCGATGGGCGATCGCAACAAGCTGTGGATCACCAACGCCACGCACGGCGGCCTCGTCGGCATCGTCGCGCGCATCGGCCAGGACGGGAAGAACGTCGGCCTGTTCGTGACCCGGCTGCCCGAGCGCGACCTCACCAAGGACGACGGCAGGGACCACGAGTTCTGGTGCAAGTCGTCGAACACCGGCGCCTTCACCGCCAACCACAACTCGCGACTGCACTTCTTCAACTACCCGCTGCGCCAAGACGAGCAGATCCAGGCCGACGGCGTCGAAGTGCTGTTCTACTGCCTGCGCATGGGGCGCTGCATGCTGGCGGCGATGGCGGCCGGCTACCAGCGCATGTTCGCGGTCGACGCCGCCGCCTACGCCAGGGGCCGCGACGGTGTCGGCGGTGCGGTCATCAAGCACGAACTGCCGCGCCAGCACCTCGGCCGCATGCTCGGCGGCGCCTTGCAGTCGCGCGCGCTGAGCCACCTGTCGCTGCAGCAGGACGCCGACGGCTTCGACCTCGCCGGCCTGCGCGACCTGACCAAGTCGGCGGCGGCGACCACCGCGCTCGAGTCGCAGATCGCCTGCGAACGCGTGCTCGGCGGCCGTTCGTTCGACCAGACGTCGCGCGTGCACCAGGCGCGCCACAACATGCACGTGTTCGGCGTCGTCGAAGGCGAGGACGACCTGATCCTGATGGGCATGGTGAAGGACGTCACCGACACGTTCACCACCCGCTACATGGCGGGCATGCTCTCGGTGATCCAGTCGATCAACGAAGCCCCGGACGGCAAGCCGCTGCCGCCCGATCGCCGGCTGCTGCGCCTCACGCCGTTCACGATCTTCTCGGAACCCAAGCGCATGCTGCAGGCGACGACCCGGTTGCTCGGCAAGGGTGCGTTCTGGCTGCTGGTGCTGTGGATCCTCGGCAACCTGCTGCTCGAGCTCCTGCGCCTGCCGCTGCGTCTGTGCCCGACCTCGTGGTTGCCGCGCTACCAGCTGCTGCCGGAAGGGCTGCGCGGCTACGCGCGCTTCGCCGAAGAACGGCTGCGGGCGCTGCGCTGGGCCTACCTCGGCATCAACCTGTGGTTCCAGCTCGAGCTGACCCGCGCGCAGATCCCGCTGCAGCGCCTCGGCAAGGTCATCGAACAACTGACCTCGATGCTGGCCCTGTGCCACCACGCGACCGCGCTGCAGGACGACAGCCAGAAGAAGGTCGCGGCGCTGCAATGCGAGCAGCTGGCGATGCGCGTGCGCGGCACGCGCCTGCTGACCGGCCTCGCCCAGATGGACCGCCTGCGCCGCCTCGTCGGCGCCGTCGGCGACGACATCGAGAAGGGCCAGAGCACGCTGCTCGCCGGCGTGCAACCGCAGCCGTTCGCGCACCCGTTCGAAGCCCCGCAGCGCAAGAAGAAGGGCTGATCGCGGTTAGCCTTGGCGCGTATGCGCCAACTCGTCAGCAGCGGTTCTTCGTTCGAAGCCGAGATCGGCTACTCCCGCGCCGTCGTCGACGGCGACTGGATCTTCGTCAGCGGCACCA
Organism: Planctomycetota bacterium; assembly: GCA_947455805.1. Lineage (GTDB taxonomy): Bacteria > Planctomycetota > UBA1135 > UBA1135 > UBA2386 > UBA2386. Next base: position 3,201 of record CANGSN010000243.1, on the reverse strand, counting down.
CCGGCTTCGACTACGCGACGATGCAGATCGCCGACGACGTCGCCGCCCAGTGCGAGCAGACGCTGCGCAACATCGAACGCGCGCTGCAGCAGGCGAACGCGTCGATGGCCGACATCGTGCGCGTGCACTACATCCTGCCGCACACCGCCGACTTCCCGGCCTGCTGGCCGGTGCTGCGGCGCTGGTTCGGCACGATCCGTCCGGCGGCGACGATGTTCGCGGCGGGGCTCGCCGATCCGCGGATGAAGATCGAGATCGAGGTCACCGCGAGGCGCTCGGCCAGAGGCTGACGCGGCCGTCCCGGGCCAACGGCAGCGAGGTGGGCAGCCGAGCACCGCGGTGGATTCGGCGTCGAGAGCCCCCCGGAGCCACTCCCACAACGGCCACGGGCGAGACGTCGGAGCACGCGGCGGCACCCGCCGCAGGTCGAGAGCAAGCGCAGTGCCACGCGCCGGTCGCTAGGCTCTGGCGATGCTGTTCCCGCTGCCTCTGCTCCTTCTCGCCTGCGGCGAAGTCGCCCTCGCGGCCCCCGTGCCGCAGGACCCGCCGGCAGCCACCCCACCGAAGCCCATCGCCATCGTCGCCGATGCGTCGTCGACGAAGGAGGACACGGTGACGATCGGCGGCGCGGTCGTCCCGTACCGCGTCACCGTCGGCACGCAGCCGGTGTGGGACGCCGACAACCAGCCGATCGCGTCGGTGTTCTACACCTACTACGAACGCACCGACGTCGCCGACGCGAGCCGGCGCCCGCTGCTGTTCTCGTTCAACGGCGGCCCCGGTTCGGCCTCGGTGTGGATGCATCTGGCCTACACCGGCCCGCGCCTGCTGCGCATCGACGACGAGGGCTTCCCGGTGCAGCCGTACGGCGTGCAGGCCAACCCGCACTCGCTGCTGGATGTCGCCGACCTCGTCTACGTCGACCCGGTCAACACCGGCTTCTCGCGCATCGTCGGCAACGGCAAGGGCGAGCAGTTCTTCGGCGTCAACGAGGACGTCGCCTACCTGGCGCGCTGGATCGGCTCGTTCGTGACGCGGCGCGGGCGCTGGCTGTCGCCGAAGTATCTGATCGGCGAGAGCTACGGCACCACGCGCGTCGCCGGCCTCGCGGCGGCGCTGCAGGGCTCGCAGTGGCTGTTCCTGAACGGCGTCGTGCTGGTGTCGCCGACCGGCCTCGGCATCCGCCGCGACGGCCCGGTCGACGATGCGTTGAACCTGCCGTACTACACGGCGACGGCGTGGTTCCACCGCCAGCTGCCCGCCGACCTGCAGGCGCGCGACCTCGAGGAGCTGCTGCCCGAGGTCGAACGCTTCACGCTCGACGAGCTGCTGCCGGCCCTGGCGCGCGGCGGTTCGCTGCCGAGCCCGCGCCGCAGCGAGCTGACCGAGCGCTTCGCCCGCTACTCCGGCCTCGCCGCCGCCGCCGTGCGCGAACACAGCTGCCGCGTGCCGACGTCGTTCTTCTGGAAGGAGCTGCTGCGCGACGAGGGCCTGACCATCGGCCGCCTCGACTCGCGCTACCGCGGCATCGATCGCCAGGACGCCGGCACGCGCCCCGAGTTCGATCCGTCGCTGACGGCGTGGAACCACGCGTTCGCGCCGGCGATCAACCACTACCTGCGGGACGTGCTCGGCTACCAGACCGACCTGCAGTACTGGCTGTTCGGACCGGTCGGCAACTGGAACCAGGAGGGCAACACCACCGGCGAGAACCTGCGCAGTGCTCTGGCGGCGAACCCCTACCTGCACGTGCTCGTGCAGTCGGGCTACTACGACGGCGCCACCGACTACTTCCGCGCCAAGTACACGATGTGGCAGATGGACCCGAGCGGCCGCTTCCAGGATCGCATGACGTGGAAGGGCTACCGCAGCGGCCACATGATGTACCTTCGCCAGGAGGATCTGGCGAAGTCGACCAACGACGTGCGCGAGTTCGTGCGCGCGACGCTGCCGAAGGACGGCCAACCGGCGAAGCACTGACGGGCTCTTGGCCGCGCCGCCCGGACGCGCTCAGAACGCGTCAGCGTCGCGGTAGGCAGCGATCAGCCGAAGCTCCCCTTCCTTGCCGCCGTGCGCGTTGCCGTGCTCCATGCCGACGACGCCGCGGAAGCCCTTCTGGTGGATGCGGCGGAACACGTTGCGGAAGTTCACTTCGCCGGTGCCCGGCTCGTTGCGGCCCGGGTTGTCGCCGACCTGGAAGTAGGCGATCTCGTCCCACGCGCCCTCGAGGTTCGGGATCAGGTTGCCCTCGGTGATCTGCTGGTGGTACAGGTCGTCGAGGATCTTGCAGTGCGGGCTCTGCACGGCACGGCAGATCGCGTAGGCCTGCGGCACCTTGGTCAGGAACAGCTCCGGGTGGTCGCGGAAGTTCAGCGGCTCGAGCACCATGACCAGCTCGCTCTTCTTCTGGGCGATGCGATCGCAGCAGCGCCGCAGCAGGTCGACGACGTTCGCCAGCTGGAAGCCGGGATCGAGGCGGTGGTCGACCGTGCCCGGCACCACCGTCGTCCAGCGCGCCTGCACGCGTTCGGCGACGACGATGGCGCGGTCGATCTCGGCGAGCACACGCTCCTGGTGGTCCTTCTTGCCGGACGCGAACGTCGGCGCGCCGAAGTCGGCGTGGGCGACGAACACGCCCATGCGGATGCCGCACTGCTGCATCTTCGCGGCGAGCTCCTTCTGCACCGCTTCGTCGCGCCCGGCCATGCCGTTGTCCTCCCACGCGCGGAAGCCCTGGTCGGCGGCGAACTGCAGCTGGTCGACCATCGACTTGCCGTGGTTGTCGAACATGCCGAAGTGCGGCGCGTAGTCGAGCTGGAACGGTTTGCCGGCGGCCCTCGCTTCGGTTGCTTTGGGCGCCGTAGCCTGCGGCTCCTGCGGACGGACGTGCGGTGACAGCGTGAGGCCGGCGGCACTGCCGGCGAGGAACGAGCGGCGGTTCATGCCGGCAGTTGACGATCTGGGCGCGAACGACGCCAGCCTGCGCCGTTCACGGCAGCCCGTGCGTGCGCAGTTCGTCCTGCAGCCGCAGCAGCTCGCGCAGGTCGCCGCGCTGGTACTCGCGCGCGCACAGCTCCTCGTTGGCCAGCGCCAGCGCGTAGCCGGCGACGTCGCGTTCGGCCTGGAACACCGCACGCGCGGCGGCCAGGGCCCGCTGGCCGGCCTCGGCGTCGCCGAGCAGGCAGCAGGCGATGCCGCGGT
>CANGSN010000242.1 GCA_947455805.1 Planctomycetota bacterium | reverse complement strand
CTGCGCGTGCTCTACGCACCGGACCTGTCGCCGGCGGGGGAGGAGCCGGGCGTCGAGCCGGCCGCCGCCGCGGGCGAACGCGCAGGCGAACCAGCGGGCGAACCCGCCAGCGAACGTGCCGACGCGGCCGGCGACGATTGACGGATCGGTCGCTTTGGCGTCGTGTTCCCGGTCCGGGCGCTTCGCCTGCGAATAGTCGCGGCGGCGCACCGTTCTGCGGCGCCTCTCCGACCCGGTGTCGTCCATGACCTCCATGCTGCTCCGTTCATCTCGCCTCGCCGTGGCCTGCAGCCTCGGCCTCGCGCTCTCCGCCCAATCGCGTCCCGCCACCGGTCCAAGCACCGTCGAGGACGTGCTACCGCCGTCGACCTACGCCGCCGTCTGCAGCGCCGGGCTCGCCGCCCACGTCGAAGCCGCGAACGGCAGCTCGCTGGCACCGATGGTCCGGCAACTGCTCGAGCAGCTGCCGCCGGAGCTGCGCGAACGCCTGCTCGAGCAGGAGCTGACGCGCGTGGCCGACCAGGTGCAGGCCGACCTGCAGCGCGACGGTTGGCGCCCGGCCGACCTGCGGGCGCTGCTGGCGCGGCCGATGGCGCTGGCGGTGGGGCGGCTGACGATCGAGGGCATGGGCCCGTCGGTGGCGCTGGTCGTCGACGAAGGCGATGCCGGCCCGACGCTGCGCCGCGTGCGCGACCTGGTGCTGCGGCAGCTGCCCGGTCGCAACCGCCAGCAGGAGGAAGTGCGCATCGGCCAGCACAGCGCGCTGGTCTCGCGCGCACCGGAACAGCCGCCGCTGTTCACCGCGTCGATCGGTGGCTTCTTCGTCGCCACCAACAGCCGCCCGTACCTGGGCGAACTCGCCGACGTGCTCGCCGGGGCGCCGGCGTGGACGAAGACGTCGCGGCTCGGCGAGCTGCGCGCGGAGCTGGGCGATCGGCCGCTGATGTCGGCGTTCGTCGACGGCCGCCAGCTGACCGGCTGGCTGCAGCCGATGCTGCCGTACGAAACCGCGGCCTACGCCGACGTGCTCGGCCTCGGCGGCATCGATGCGATCTACGCGGCGACGACCGCCAGCGGCGACCATCTGCACCTGGGCCTCGGCGGCAGCGCGCGCGGCCTGTGCAAGGCCGCGTGGTCGCAGCCGGTCGACCTGTCGTTCGTCGGCGCCTGCTCGCCGAACACGGTGCTGCTCGCCGCCGGCAGCCTCGATCTCGGGTCGCTGTTCCCGGCGATGCGCCAGCTGATCGACCTGCTGCCGCCCGACGCCGGCGCAGAACTGCAGCGCGAGCTGGTCGGTGCGTTCCGTCGCGCCGGCACCACCGCGCAGAAGGTCGAGAACGTGCTGGCGGCGCTCGGTACGCAGGTGGCGATCGCGCTGTCGCTGGAGAAGGGGCCGGTGCCGAAGCCCGAGTTGCTGCTGCGCGTGGCCGTGCGCGACGCCGAGCGCCTCGCGCCGATGCTGTCCCACGTCGAGGAAGCGGTGGCGCAGCAGGGCCTCGAGTGGAAGACCCGCGAGCTGGACGCCCACCGCATCCGCTACGTGCAGGTGCCGTTCGCCGAAGCCAACCTGCAGCTGTCGCCGTGCTACGTGCTGCACGACGGGGCGCTGTGGCTGGCGTCCGACACGGCGGCGCTGGTCCGCATGCTGCGCCAGACCGAAGGCGAGCTGGCGCAGGCCGCCGACATGCAGCAGCTGCGCGTGCACGCGGCCAAGGCCAGCGGCGTCGTGCACGTTCGTTCGGCGCGCGCCGTCGAACTCGGCTGGCGCTCGCTGGCGGGCCTGCTGTCCGCGCAGTTGAACGAACGCCGCGACGAGCTCGGCGTCGGCTCGGAGATCGTGCCGGACGGGGAGCAGGTGGCGGCGGCGCTGGCGACGACGACGATGACGTGGCGCGTCGACGAGCGCGGCGTCACCGTCGCCAACCACGGCCCGCTGCGCCTCGGCACGCTGTGGACCGGCCTCGCAGCGCTGGTCGACGACGTGCTGCAGCGCGCCAGCGGCCGCGTGTTCTGATCGCCAGGGCGTCCGAGCGGCTTGCCAAGGAGACGACGCCGCGGGGCCGACGGCGTCGCCTTCGCGGTGCATGGGGCCCGCGTTGTGCCGTCCGGGCGATCGCGGAGCCGGGTCGCCCTGCGGGCGAGCCGGTTCAGATCCGCGCCAGCACGACCTTCAGCGGCGGCTTGCCGTCGAACGACGGGAAGTCCTCGTCGATCGCGATCGGCTGCAGTTCCCGCAGCGGCCGGCCGGCCTTCTCGGCGCAGCGCCGCAGCGCCGTGTGCCACGCCGCCTCGTCGATCGTCGGCACGTGGTTGGTGGCGAGCACGGTGCCGCCGTCGGCGAGCGCCAGCAGGGTCGGCTTCCACAGCGACTGGTAGTCGTTGACGACGTCGATGGTGCCGAACGGCGTCTTCGCCAGCCGCGGCGGATCGAGCACGATCAGGTCGTACGGCTGGCGCTCGACGCGCAGGTAGGGCACGTGCTTGCCACGCCGCTGCACCGGCATGCCGGCGAGCTGGCGCAGCACCGGCAGGCAGTCGGACTGCACGGTGGTGCAGCGCTCCGGCGGCAGGTCGTTCGCCGCGGCGTTGTCGCGGCCGACCGCCAGCGCGCTGTGCGCGAAGTCGACGTTGGTCACCGCCGCGGCCCCGCCGACGGCCGCGCAGATGCCGACGCCGCAGGTGTAGGCGAACAGGTTCAGCACGCGCTTCTGCGCCGCGATCGACTGCACGACGGCGCGGCCGCTGCGCAGGTCGAGGAACAGCCACGGATCCTGGCCGCGGTGGCGCGCGCGGATGCAGAAGGCGACGCCGCGTTCGTGGCAGCGTCGATCGGCGAGGGCCGCCGGTGTCGGCTCGTGCGGCACGAAGTCCGGCGGCACCTCGCGGCCGCGGTGGTTGGCGACGACATCGAGTTCGACGCCCAGTTCGCCGCGTGCGATCGCGGCGAGCGCTTCGACGGCGTCGGCGGCCAGCGGTTCGCGCCACGTCTGCAGCAGCAGCAGGCTGCCGTAGCGATCGACCGACAGGCCGGGTGCACCTTCGGTGACGCCGTGCAGCAACCGGTAGCAGTCGGTGCCTTCGCCGTGCAGGCGCGCCAGCAGCGGGCCACGGCGGCCGATCGCCGTGCGCAACAGTTCGGGCAGCGTCGTCATCGGCGGGGGAACGACGCAGGAAGCTGGGCGCACGGCATCGCCGCATCATGACCCTGCGGTCCAACCGTTCCAGCGCGCGCTTGCGCTTCGCGGCTCCCGGCGCGAGCCTCTGGCGATGACCGGCCACAAGGAACTCGAAGCCGTGCGCAAGGCGCTGCGGCACCAGCTGCGCGAAGGCATCTCGGAAGTGGCGGTGCCCGCCGCCGAACTGCGGCTGCTGCTCGACGAGCTCGGGCGCCTGCAGCAGAGCAACGACCGCCTGCGCCGGCAGAATCGCCGCGTGCGGTTGAAGCTGCAGCGCGCCGGGCTCGCCGACGACGAAGCGGCGGCGGACGGCGATGCGGGCGACGGTCCGCAGTCCGCGTGAGCGCACTCGCGGCGCGCGGAACGAGGCTGCGACCGCTGTCGTCGGCGTCGGCCCCGGGTATCGTCCGGGCCGTGCATTCCGGAGTCGCCATCATGATGTCCCGCATCGCCCGCTTCCTGCCCTGGTTGGTGTTCTTCTTCGTCGCTGCGGCGGCGAGTGCGCAGAAGGACAAGGCGCCCGAGATCCGCTACGTCGCGCCCGACAAGTTCGAACGCGCGACCACGAAGGACGACAAGGGGCTGCTGCAGTGGGCCGAGTGGAAGGCCGACAAGTGCCAGAGCTGCACTGGCACCGGCAAGACCAGGTGCTCGACGTGCTGGCGCTTCACCGAGGACGCGAAGCACTGCGTCGAGTGCAAGCGCAACAAGGATCGTGAGGCGGCCTGCCGCGCTTGTGCTGGCCTCGGCCACTGGCCGGATCCGCTCGAGAAGGTGCACTGCCCGCAGTGTTTCGCCGCCGGCTTCGTGTTGTGCCTGCTGTGCGGCGGCAGCGGCCAGATCAAGACCGACGGCGGCGGCGACCGGTTCGGCGCCTGCTCGATGTGCCGCGGCGAAGGCGGCTTCAAATGCGGCACGTGCAACGGCGCGCGCCTCGTCGAGGTGGCGGCGCTGAAGCCGAGCCTCAAGGAGGCGAACGCGGCGGCGCTGCAGAAGGCGATCGCACAAGCCGAGCAGACGATGGCGGCGCTCGACGCGGTCAAGCCGACCGGCAAGGCGACCCGCAAGGAGGTCAAGGACCTGGTCAAGGCCTACGGTCTCGGCCAGGCGACGTTCCCGCCGCTGAAGCGCACCTCGAAGGGTCTCGAGGACGTGATCGGGAAGGTCTACGGCGGCAATCAGTTCCAAGGATTCGAGGAGCGCGAGGCCAACACGCTGAACGCGTTCAAGCAGCACACCGACTACTTCCTGAAGCACCAGAAGCGCATGCTGGAGCTGGCGCACAAACGCGCCGAAGCGAACGAGAAGGTGCTCGCCGAGCAGAAGGCCAACAAGGGCAAGTGACGCTGCCGGCCGCCGCTGCCGTGCGGTAGGCTCGCACCCATGGTGCGTCCGTTCGTCGTTCTGGCCCACGCCGCGTTGTGGGCAGCACTGCTGCCCGCGCAGGGCGTCGTCAATCCCACGCTGTTGCAGGCCCCGGCCGATGCCGCCGAGGCCCTGCGTCCCGGTTCTCCCGCGGCGGTCGTCGCCGCCGTGCGCAGCGCCGTCGTGCACGTCGCCGTCGAGGTGAAGGGCGACCGCGGCGTCTACCGCATCGAACGCGCCAGCACCGGAGTCGTCGTCGACGCCAGCGGCCTCGTCGTGACCTGGGCCCACCTCGTGGCCGAGGCGCAGGGTGCCAGCGACAAGAAGATCGTCGTGCAGCTCGACGATGCCGCGAACACCGAACTGACCGCGACCGTCGTGCGCATCGACGCCGCCAGTGGGCTCGCCCTGCTGCGCGCGAACGCGGCCAAGACCGAGCTGCCGTCGGCACAGCTCGGCGCCGATCGTCCCGCCGTCGGCGAGCCGCTGGTCGTGCTGGCCCGGCCCGAGGGCAAGGACATGCTGGCGTTCGCCGGCGTCGCCAGCCCGGCGCTGGCCGACGTCACGCTGCGCGGCGTGCGCTGCGCCGCCGCCGACCTGTTCCTGTGCGACGCGCGCAACGACGACCGTTGCGACGGCGCGCCGCTGTTCGGGACGGATGGCCGTCTGCTGGGGCTCTACGCCAGCGAGCACGTGCAACGCGACAAGAGCGAGCCGGAGCTGGCCGACCTGAAGCGGCCGAGCTTCGGCGTCTGCGTGCCAGCCGCGACCTTGCGCAAGGCGTTCGCCGCCGAGTTCGCCGCCGCGAAGAACACGACGTTGGCGAAGGCGCCGGCGGCTTTGGCGCCGAGCTGGGCGGCGGCGGCGGTGCAGGCGGCGGCG
>CANGSN010000241.1 GCA_947455805.1 Planctomycetota bacterium | reverse complement strand
GCGATCGTCGGCGGCGACGTCTACCTCGGCACCGGCCAGCGCCTGTCGGGCGCCACCGTGCTGATCGCCGACGACAAGATCGACGCTGTCGGGCACAACCTGACACTGCCCGAGGGCACGACCGTGATCGACGCCGCCGGCAAGGCCGTCAGCCCCGGCTTCGTCGCCGTCGCCGGCTACGGCATGGGCAGCGGCCGCGGCGCGCCGCCGTTCGGCGACTCGGTCAACCCGTTCGACCCGGAGATCAAGCAGGCGCTGGCGGCCGGCATCACCGCGTTCCTCGCCGGCAACGCCGGCGGTGGCAACGTGCCGAGCGGCGGCAACGCCGTCATCAAGCTCGCCTACGGCGACGTGAAGGGCATGGTGCTGCGCGAGGACAGCGTCGTCGGCCTCAACGTGCCGCTGAGCCTCGGCGACCGCGAGAAGCTCGAGGAGCTGGTCAAGAAGACCAGGGAGTACCTGGTGGCCGTCGCCGACTTCCCGAAGAAGAAGGCCACCGACCCGAACGCCAAGGAACCGCAGCTGCCGCCCGGCGCCGAGAAGGTCGTCGCCGTGCTGAAGGGCGAAGCAAGGCTCTGGATCCAGTCCGGCGGCGCCGGCTTCAACCCGTTCGGCGGCGGCCGCCGCGGCGGTGGATCGCGCGGCAACGACGTCGACACCATCCGGCAGGCGATGGAGGTCGCCAGGCTGTTCGGCGTCGGCGTCGTGCTGCAGAAGCCGACCAGCGCCTGGCTGGTGCCCGGCGAAATCGCCGCGACCGGCTCGATGGTCGTACTGAGCCCGCGCGACCGCGTGCCGGCCGACCCGGCCGACCCCGAGAACACCGGCAGCAACCTGGCCAGTGCTGCCATCCTGGCCGAAGCCGGGGTGCCGGTCGCCGTGACCTGCCCGGTCGGCATGTTCGGCGGGGCCGGTGTCGGCACCGGCGGCATCATGGGCCAGGACCTGAACACCGCCCACATCGACGCCGCGTTCGCCGTGCGCGGCGGCATGGACAACCGCAAAGCCCTCCGCACCCTGACCTTGGACGCGGCGCGCATCCTGGGCGTCGACGCCCGCCTGGGCTCGCTGGAGCCGGGCAAGGACGCCGATGTCTTGATTCTCTCGGGGGATCCGTTGCACTATGCCACTTTCGTGACGACCGCCCTGGTCAACGGCAAGGTCGTCTACGAGAAGGGCAAAGAGCCCCTCTACCGACACATCGCGCGATGACGTTCGCCGGCCGCGCGGCCCCCGCCAGGGCCGCAGCGCGCCCGCGTCGCCCCTCGCCGCACCCCAGGATCAGCTGCCCATGAGCGTCGAAAGCCTGAAGGAACTGGACGACTTCTTCCGCAGCATGCGGCAGGCGTTCAACAGCCGCGACCTCAAGACCTTCCGTTCGCACTTCTGGACCGACAAGCGGTTCCAGAACCTCGACGCCTCGGGCCGCCGGGACCGCGGCTGGGGCGCCTTCGAAGAGGTGCTCGACCAGGAGTTCCGCTACCTCGACACGGTCAAGCTCGAGCTCAAGGACCTCGACATGCAGGTGTTCGAGGACCAGTTCGCCACCGTGGTCGGCGTCTGGAAGCTGGCGCAGGTCGATCCGGAAGGCCGCAACCACGAGCAGAACGGCCTGTGTACGTTCTCGCTGTGCCGCATGAGCGACGACTGGAAGATCGTCGCGCAGCACTACTCGCTGATGTCGGCGGAGAACGCCACGGCCGAGTGAACGGGCTCGCGAGCTGGTAGCACCAGCCCGAGTCCGCCCCGCGCGCCCGGCGATCTTGCCGCCGGCCCTACTCCACCCTCGGTGGATGCGCCGATGCTTGCTAAGGTGACCGGCTCGTCCGCCACCCCCTACGCATCGTGACCCCAGCGGCATCCGCATCGCAGCCCGCGACGACGCCCGCGTCGCCCGTTCCTCCGCCCTTCCACGCCGAGCACAAGATCCGGTTGGTCACCGCGACCAGCCTGTTCGACGGCCACGACGCGTCGATCCACATCTTCCGCCGCATCGCCCAGGGTGCTGGCGCCGAGGTCGTGCACCTCGGGCACAACCGGTCGGTGCAGGAGATCGTCGACGCCGCCATCCAGGAGGACGCGCAGGGCATCGCCGTGACGTCCTACCAGGGCGGGCACAACGAGTTCTTCCGCTACATGCACGACATGCTGAAGGAACGTGGCGCCGGCCACGTGCGCATCTTCGGCGGCGGCGGTGGCGTGATCCTGCCGGAGGAGATCGCAGCGCTGCACGCCTACGGCATCTCGCGCATCTACTCGCCGGACGACGGCCGTTCGCTCGGCCTGCAGGGCATGGTCGACGACATGCTGCGCCGCGCCGACTTCGCGACCGTGCAGCCGGACGAGCCGCTGCCCGAACTTCGCTGCACCGACGCGCGCCAGCTGGCGAAGGCGATCACGCTGGTCGAGAGCTTCCCCGAGCGCCACCGCACCGAGCTGCACGCGCGCCTCACGAAGGCGACCAAGACGCCGCCGGTGCTCGGCATCACCGGCACCGGCGGTGCTGGCAAGAGCTCGCTGATCGACGAGCTGCTGCGCCGCTTCCTGCTCGACTTCCCGCAGCATCGCATCGCCGTGCTGTGCGTCGACCCGACGCGCAAGAAGACCGGCGGGGCCCTGCTCGGCGACCGCATCCGCATGAACGCCGCCGCCGACAGCCGCGTGTTCGTGCGGTCGATGGCGACCCGCCGCGCCAACATGGCGCTGTCCGACTCGGTCAAGGACGCGCTGGCGGTGCTGAAGCTCGCCGGCTTCGACCTGATCCTGCTCGAGTCGAGCGGCATCGGCCAGAGCGACACCGAGATCGTCGAGCACGCCGACGTCTCGCTCTACGTGATGACGCCGGAGTTCGGTGCTGCGAGCCAGCTCGAGAAGATCGACATGCTGGACTACGCGGACCTGGTGGCGATCAACAAGTTCGATCGCCGCGGCGCCCGCGACGCGCTGCGCGACGTGCAGAAGCAGGTGCAGCGCAACAAGAAGGCCTGGGACCGCGACCCCACGGCGATGCCGGTCTACGGCACGATGGCGGCGACGTTCGCCGACCCCGGCACCAACCGCTTCTACCAGGCGGTGGCGAAGGCGCTCGACGGCAAACGGCCGGGCCGCTTCCAGAGCACGCTGGCGCTGCGCGCCGGCGACCCGGAGACCGCGCACGTCATCCCGAACGACCGCATCCGCTACCTCGCGGACATCGTCGACGCCAACCATCGCTACAACCGCTGGGCCGACGAGCAGAGCGACGTCGCCGAACGCTGCTACGTGCTGCAGGCGGCGATCGCCGCGCTGCCGGCCGACGCCACCGTCGCCCGGGAAGCGCTGCAGCGCGAACTGGCGCGCGCCGAGGAGCGCCTCGCCCCCGAGTGCAAGAAGCTGCTGGCCGGCTGGGCCGAGCTGCAGCAGAGCCTGACCGGCGAGCACTTCGTGTTCCGCGTGCGCGACCGCGAGGTCAAGGTCGAGAACCACACCATCTCGCTGTCCGGCCTGCGCCTGCCGAAGGTCGCCCTGCCGAAGCACCGCTCGCACGGCGACCGGCTGCGCTGGCTGCTGCACGAGAACGTGCCCGGCCGCTTCCCGTTCGCCGCCGGCGTCTACCCGTTCAAGCGCACCGCCGAGGACCCGACGCGCATGTTCGCCGGCGAAGGTGGCCCGGAGCGAACCAACAAGCGCTTCCACTACCTGTCGTCGGGCCAGCCCTACAAGCGCCTGTCGACCGCGTTCGACAGCGTCACGCTCTACGGCGAGGACCCGGCACTGCGCCCCGACATCCTCGGCAAGGTCGGCAACGCCGGCGTGTCGATCTGCACGCTCGACGACGCGAAGCGCCTCTACTCGGGCTTCGACCTGTGCGACCCGGTGACGTCGGTGTCGATGACGATCAACGGCCCAGCACCGATGCTGCTCGCGTTCTTCCTGAACGCCGCCGTCGACCAGCAGTGCGAACGCTGGCTGCAACAGAACGGCAAGGTCGACGAGGCCAACGCGCGCATCGACGCGCTCTACCGGCAGCGCGGCGAACAGCGGCCGCGCTACCGCAGCGAGCTGCCGCAGGGCCACTCTGGCCTCGGCACGCTGCTGCTCGGCGTCACCGGCGACCAGGTGGTGCCGCCCGAGGTCTACGCGCGCATCCGGCAGGAGACGCTGTCGACCGTGCGCGGCACCGTGCAGGCCGACATCCTGAAGGAAGACCAGGCGCAGAACACCTGCATCTTCAGCACCGAGTTCGCCCTGCGCATGATGGGCGACGTGCAGCAGTTCTTCACCGCCAACAAGGTGCGGAACTTCTATTCGGTGTCGATCTCGGGCTACCACATCGCCGAGGCCGGCGCCAACCCGATCACGCAGCTCGCCTTCACGCTCGCCAACGGCTTCACGTTCGTCGAGTACTACCTGTCGCGCGGCCTGCCGATCGACGACTTCGCGCCGAACCTCAGCTTCTTCTTCAGCAACGGCACCGATCCCGAGTATGCGGTCATCGGCCGCGTCGCGCGGCGCATCTGGGCGAAGGCGATCAAGCACCGCTACGGCGGCAACGAGCGCAGCCAGATGCTGAAGTACCATATCCAGACGTCGGGTCGTTCGCTGCACGCGCAGGAGATCGACTTCAACGACATCCGGACCACGCTGCAGGCGCTCTACGCGATCTACGACAACTGCAATTCGCTGCATACGAACGCCTACGACGAGGCGATCACGACGCCGACCGAGCAGTCGGTGCGACGCGCGATGGCGATCCAGCTGATCATCAACAAGGAGCTGGGCCTGGCGAAGAACGAGAACCCGCTGCAGGGCTCGTTCGTGATCGAGGAGCTGACCGACCTCGTCGAAGAAGCGGTCTACGCCGAGTTCCAGCGGCTGTCCGAGCGCGGCGGCGTGCTCGGCGCGATGGAGACGATGTACCAGCGCGGCAAGATCCAGGACGAGTCGATGCTCTACGAGAGCAAGAAGGCGAACGGCGAGCTGCCGATCATCGGCGTCAACACGTTCCTCGGCCGCGACGGCTCGCCGATCCAGGTCGTGCGCGAGGTCATGCGCAGCACCGACGACGAGAAGCAGGCACAGATCGACGGCCTGGCGGCGCACCAGCGCTGCCACCGCGACGCGGCGAGTTCGGCACTGGCGGCGCTGCAGCAGACGGCGCTGACGGGCGGCAACGTGTTCGGAGCACTGATGGACGCGGCGAAGGTGTGCTCGCTCGGGCAGATGTCGGGGGCGCTCTACCAGGTCGGCGGGCAGTACCGGCGCAACATGTGATCGGAAGGTCGGCAGGGCGTCGACAAGGCGCCAGCGGTTCCGGAAGTAGCTGAGGCCCTCCTGCCGTAAGTCCGGCGGCACCGTGGTTTGGCGAGGGATCTTGGGCTGCGTGGGCGCGGTCCCTATTTTCGCGCTCGTTCCACCGGCTTGCGAAGCCGGCTCCTCTGTAGGTATACTAGT
>CANGSN010000240.1 GCA_947455805.1 Planctomycetota bacterium | reverse complement strand
CTTGTTCTCGGCCGGCTTGCCATCGCCTTGCTTGCCATCGGCCGGCTTGCCGTCCGCCGGCTTCTCCTCGGCCTTCGGCACCGGCTTGCCGTCCTTCGCCGGCTCCTTGCCGTCCGGGCCCGCCGCCTTCTTCGCCTTGTCGGCCTCTTCGCCGAACAGGAACTGCAGGCGCTGGTCCTTGCTGCGCTCGTAGACGACCTGGCCTTCGAGCACGAGCGTGTCGACCCACGTCGTCGCCGCCAGCGGATCGCCGGTCAGGATCTGCAGGTTGGCGAGCTTGCCGACGGCCAGCGAACCGACCTGGCTGTCGAGGCCGAGCAGCTTCGCCGGCGCGATCGTCAGCGCTTCCAGCGCGACCTCGCGGCTGACGCCGTTGCGCACGCAGGTGCCGAGCTGCCACCACGCGTTGGCGGTCGGGCCGCTCTGGCCGAGCGTCAGCACGAACGGCACGCCGGCGTCGGCCAGCAGCTTGGCGGTGCAGAACTTCTTCTCCTTCTGCGTCTCTTCGTCGGTCTCGAAGTACTCGAGCTGTTCGTCGAGCACGACCGGCTTGCCGAGGCGGGCGAGCACACCGACCGCTTCGTCGATGTTCGGGCCGAGCACGCAGACGAGGTCGAGTTCCTGGCTGAGGCGCAGCGCTTCGTCGACTTCGGCGAAGCTCGGCACGTAGAGCCAGCCCTTGGTCTTCTTCTGGATCAGGTCGACGACGCCCTTCTTGGTGCGGTCGATCTCCTCGGTCCAGGTCTTGTCGGCCGGGATCGCACCGGCGGCCTTCTCCTTGTCGAACTCGGCCTTGCGGCGATCGAAGTCGGCGAGGTACTCGCGTGCGTCGCTCAGGGCGCGGCGCAGCCGGCGGATCTGCTGCAGGCGACCGCCGCCGCCGGCGAACAGCGACATCTTGATGCCGGTGTTGCTGGCCACGGCCATGTCCTCGACCGTGCGGCCGACCGGGCGCACGACCATGCCAAAGCCACCGAGCAGCGTCTGGTTGCCGGCGAGCACGTGGATGGTGCCGACGCCCGCCCGCAGCATGTCCTCGAAGTAGATCGCCGACGGGTCGATGGCGTCCTGGACCGACAGCCACGGCACGTTCTGCATGTTCTCGTTGAAGCCGCGCTGGCCGCCCTGCGAGTGGGCGACGACCCACGTCGGCAGCACGGTCTTGCCGCTGGCGTCGACGACCTTCGCGGCCCACGGGATCTCGACCTCGCTGGCCTTGGCGATCTTGGTGATGCGGCCGTTCTCGATCAGGATCACGCCGTCGTCGACGACCGGACCCTGGATCGGAACGATCTTGCCGGCCTTGACCGCGAGCAGGTCCTGGGCCGTGCCGGACGCGGCTGTGGCGACAGCGACGCAGAAGCCGAGGAGGGAGTGGCGGAGGGACATGGCGATCATCGGGAAGCGGTGACGGAGAGGCCGTCGATGTGGACCGACTCGGCGACGGCGGCCGGGTCGAGGGGATCGGTGGACCAGACGACGAAATCGGCGTCCTTGCCCTTCTGCAGGCTGCCGGTGCGCTCGGCGATGCCGAGCAGCTTCGCCGGCTCGATGGTGACGGCGTCGAGCGCCTGCGTCGGCGACAGGCCGTGGCGCGTCGCGAACATCGCCTCGCGCACGAGGTCGAGGGAGGCGAGGTTGGTGCCGGTGGTGATGACGAACGGGATGCCGCGCGCCGCCAGCTTGGCGACCGTCGCGTAGCGCGGTTCGGCGCCGTCCTGGGCGCCGGTGCCGGCGACGCCGGGCGCGCTCGGCGCGCCGAGCAGCACGGTCGTCTTCGCCGCGGCGAGCTCGTCGAGCACGAGGTGTGCGTCCTGCGCCTCGTCGACCACGGTCTTGTAGCCGAACTCGTCGGCGATGCGCAGCGCGGTGCGCAGGTCCTGTTCGCTGCGCGCGGTGGTGACCGCGGTCAGCTGGCCCTGCAGCACCTTCTGCAGCACGGCGAGGCCCGGGGCGGCCGGCTGCGGCGCCTGGCCCGGCACCGTCTGCATCGCTTCCTTGGCATCGAAGAACGACCTGCGCACTTCCCAGACGACGCCCATGCGGGTCGTCGGCCGGCGGTAGTAGATCGAGTCGACGTCGCCGCCGCGGATCGCGCGGTTGCCCATCGACGGCTCGGCGCCGAGCGTGATGCGCAGGCTCGCGTCCTCCTTCAGCAGCATCGCCCGCGGCTCGCTGCCCATGGTCTTCACCACGCAGCCGATGCCGCCGATGACCGCGCGCGTGCCGGGCATGACGTGCACGGCGGTGACGCCGGCCTGCCGCGCACGCACCAGCGCCTTGTCGTCGGGATCGATGGTGTCGAGCACACGCAGCTGCGGCGTGACCTCGCTGCTCTGTTCGTTGACGTCGGCGAGGCTCGCGGCGGTGCGGAACGACGCGTCGATCAGGCCCGGCGTGATCGTCTTGCCGGTGCAGTCGACGACCTTGGCGCCGTCGGGGATCGCGGTGCCGGCCGGACCGATCGCGGCGATCTTGCCGTTGTCGACGACGAGCACGCCGTCGGCGATCGGCACGCCGCCGCCGGGCAGGATGCGCGCGTGCACGTAGGCGGTGACGGGTTGGGACTTGGCGGCCGGCTGCTGGGAGACCGGCTGCTGGGCGACCGCGGTGACGGCGGCGAGCAGCACCGCGGCGGCAGTCGACGCCCCGGAGGCGAACAGCGACGAACGGAACATCAGCGGGCTCCTGCGGCCTTGCTGGCCGCGGCGGGGTTTGTCTTCTTGGCGTTCGGCTCGGTGCCGCACGCGCGCACGCCGCCGATCCAGGTGGCGACGTGGGCCGAGGTCAGGTCGAGGGGATCGCCGGCGAACACGGCGAAGTCGCCAGCGCAGCCTTGGCGCAGCGAACCGACCAGCGTCGACTGGTCGAACAGCATCGCCGGCGTGCGCGTCAGCGCCGCCAGCGCGGTCTTGCGATCGAGGCCGTTCCGCACCGCCAGCACCGCCGAGATCCGCAGGCCCTGCGCGTTGCCGCCGAAGCAGAACGGCACGCCGGCCTCGGCGAGCCGCGTCGGCAGCTGCAGGCGCGCTTGCCGCTGGTCGAAGCCGAGCGGATCGAGCACCACCGCCGCCTTCTGCTGGGCGAGGCGCGCCAGCACCTTCTCGGCGTCGCGGGCGCCGACCAGCACCGGCTCGAAGCCGAACTCCTTGGCGAGGTCCAGCGCCGCGACCAGCTCGGGGAAGCTGTCGGCGGCGATCGCGACCTTGCGGCCGCCCTGCAGCACCGCGCGCAGCACGGCGGCGTCGGGGCCACTGTGGGTGCCGTCCTTCGCCGCGGTGAACGCGAGGCGCAGCATCTCGATGGCGCCCATCAGCGACGTCGGCTGCCGTTCGGGATTGCGCGCGGCCTGGCTCAGCGACAGCTGCAGGTGCAGCTCGGGCGTCACCACGCTGCCTCCCGCATCCTTGCTCGCACCCGGCTTGACCAGCGCACCGAGGCCACCGGCGACGTTGCGCGGCGACGGCGCCAGCACCAGCGAGGTGACGCCGTGCGCCGGCAGCTGCTGCAGTTCTTCCTGCCACGGGTCGAACGCTTCGACCGCGCGCAGGTCCGGCGTGAACGCCAGGGCCCCTTCGGCGAGGTCGCGGTCGCGGCCGAGCGTCGTCGGCGGCAGCACGAAGCCCGGCACGATGGTGGCAGAGCCGTAGTCGGCGACCGTCGCCTGCGCGCGCGCTTCGGCGGGGATGTCGTTGCCGACGTAGGCGACCTTGCCCTGGCGCAGCAGCACGGCGCCGTCGGTCAGCACGGTGTCGATGGCGACGACGATCGTCTTCGCCTTGACCAGTACGTCCTGTGCCCGCAGGGGGGTGGTCAGCACGGTCGACGCGGCGAGCAGCGCCGCGAGGCACAACACGGAGCGGCAGTTCATCACTTGGCCTCGAATTCGGTCTTGCCCTTCTGCAGCACCAGCAGCACGCGGCTGTCGCTGGCGAACAGCGGCCGGTCGGTGACCAGCACGTCGGCGAACTTGTCCTTCTGCAGCGAGCCGGTCTCCTTGGCGACGCCGAGGATCTCGGCCGCCGACAGCGTGATCGCGCGCAGCGCCTGGTCGGCCGGCAACCCGCGGCCGACGGCGCTCGCCGCCAGCAGCGGCAGCGCCGACGACAAGCGGGCATTGCCCGAGGCGATCGCGAACGGCACGCCGGCGTCGTGCAGGTGCTTTGGCAGCAGCGACGGGTCGAACGCGTCGTAGGGGGCCGGCATCGGCATCGGCAGCACGTCGGTCAACACCACCGACACGCTCTGCTGCGTCAGCTGCTTGGTCACGGCCTCGGCGCCGTAGGCCTGCTCGAGCACCAGCAGCGGGATCTCGCGCGTGCGCTGCAGCTGCAGGGCGGCGCGCAGTTCGTCGGCGCGGTGCGCTTCGACGCGCAGCGGCAGCTCGCCGTCGAGCACCGCCAGCAGCGCGTCCTTCTGCGGGTCCTTCGGCGGCGCCTTCGGGTAGGTCGGGCGCTTCGGGCCTTCGTCCTTCTTCTCGGCGGGTGCGCCGCCCTGGCCCTGTTCGCCGGGCTTCGCCTCGGGCTTGCTGGGCTCCTGCTTGCCGGGCTCCTGCTTCGGCGGCTCCGGCTTCGGCGGATCCTGGGTCTCGAGTGCCATCGCCAGCAAGTCGGCGAACGCGCGCTCGAGCTCGGCCTGGTCGCTCGACTGGCCCGGCGCCTTCGGCGGCTCTTCGCGCGGCGGACCCCCGCGGCGGCGGCGGCCTTCGCCTCCAGGCGGCGGGCCTTCGCCGGCCGGCGGCGTCGGCGCCTTGTCGGCGCCCTTGTCTCCGGCGGGCTTGTCGCCAGCCGGCGCCCCGTCGGCCTTGCCTTCGGGCTTCTTGTCGCCGTCCTTCTTCTTCTGGTGGAACGCCAGGTAGTCGGCGAACTCCTTCTCGTACTTCTTCAGCGCCTCGTCGAAGTCGGTCTTCGCCTTGCGGAACTCGTCGAGGCCTTCGAACAGGCCGTCGGCGCCCTGCAGCTGCTGCTGCCGCTGCAGCGCGTGCGACGGGCCCTGGCCGTTGGTCATGCGCAGCTGCAGCGCCGCGTGCTCCTTGCCGGTCCACAGCTCGAAGCCGTCCTTGGTCGGCCGCACGATGGCACCCTGGCCGCGCACGAACGCCGGCGATCGCACGGTCACGTAGGCCGTGGTCACGCCCGCCGCCGCCAGCTCGTCGCTGCGGTCGCCGCGCTTGTGCAGGTCGTCGGCGAACCGGCTGCCGCCGTCCTGGTTGCCGTCCTGGCGCAGGTCGTCGAGGGCGAACGCGTCGGTCGCCGCGTCGACGAGGCCGGGATAGACGTGGCCGTTCGGGAAGCTGCGCACGATCGCGTTCGGCGGCAGCTCGACCTCGCCCTTCTTGCCAACGGCGACGATCTTCTCGCCGCGCACGACGACGACGCCGTTCTCGATCGCCGGGCCGGACACCGGGTGCACCATGCCGGCTTCGATGACGATCG
>CANGSN010000239.1 GCA_947455805.1 Planctomycetota bacterium | reverse complement strand
TCCGCCCGGGCTCGCCGGTGCGTTCCGGCGGCGACGTCGCGCGCATCGTGCGCGACTCGGCGCACGGCTCGCGGCGCGAGAGCTTCTTCGCGCTGCTGCTCGACGCGCGGCACCGCCTGCTGTCGATGCACACGGTCAGCACCGGCAGCGTCGACGCCGCCCCGGTGCATCCGCGCGAAGTGTTCTCACCGGCGATCCGCGACGGCGCCGCGGCGGTGGTGGTGGCGCACAACCACCCGTCCGGCGATCCGACGCCGAGCGCCGAGGACCGCGTCGTCACCGAGCGGCTGCGCGAAGCCGGGGCCCTGGTCGGCATCGAACTGCTCGACCACCTGGTCGTCGGCGCCGAGCGCTACTACAGCTTCGCCGAGGAAGGCTTCTTCGCGCTGACCTGACGCCGGGGATGCCTGGCTCAGCGTTGCGCTTGCCGCCGGTCGCCGGTCAGGAAGAACAGGCCGCCCTTCAGGTGGTGGATCGTGCGCGGGCCACCGGCCGCGAACTGCCATTCGCCGCGCTGCCACAGCGCGTCGTCGGCCCACGCCGCCACGCACTCGAGCACGAACAGGTCGTAGGCCTGTTCGACGTGCGGCTCGGGCACTCGCACGCACTCGAGCCAGCAGGCGCAGCCGGCGATCAGGGGCGCCGCGACGACGCTGCCGCGCTCGCCGGCGAGTCCGTAGCGCGCGAACTTGTCGCCGTCGCGGCCGCTGTGCGTGCCGACCGCGTACGTCACGTCGAGCATCGCGTCCGTCGGCGCCATCAGCGTGCACTCGCCGGTCGCCAGCAAGAGCTCGCGCGTCTTCGTGTCCGCCGCGACCACCGCCGCGAACTTCGGCGGCGTGAAGTCGATCGGCATGACCCACGCCGCCGCCATGACGTTGCGTTCGTCGCCGCGCGCGGTGCCCACCAGGGTCACCGGTCCGTGGTTCAGCAGACGAGGGGCATGATCGAGCGGCACGGGGATGCGCATGCCCGACAGGCTAGGCCAGCCTTCCGCGTTCGCCAGCGGCGGCCACTCGCGGGGTTGTCTGGGTTGTCTTGCCTTCTCGCCTAAGGCTCCCCTCGCGCCGCCGGAATCGCGGCCACCGTCCTCGCCGTCGAGCCGCGACCGCTGCGGTCGTCGGCTCCTACCGGGCGGGCGAACCCAACACCCTCGCGGTGTTCAATAGTCCGTGAACCAGAAGTCGCTGGAGAGCAGCGGGAAGAACGTGTTGTCCATCAGCGCCGCCTGCGCGTAGAGCCGGAAGCCGGCGAAGTTCGCCGGGACGGCCGGCAGGATCACCGTGCCGATGCCGGTGACCGCGTCGTTGATGACGACGTCGAGCAGGAGCAACTCGGCGAAGCCGTTGCCGATCTGCAGGTCGACGAGGCCCGGCGCCACGCTCGGCACATTGCTGGTGGAAATCGCCAGGAACGTGAAGTGGAAGCCCGGATGGTTGGCGCCCTGGTGCACGAGCCAGTGCTGCGGCTCGCCGGCGAAGCGATCGTTCTCGGTGCGCAGCGTGCGTCCGGCCGGCGCCACCAGGTCGACCGTCGCCGGTGCGCTGAGCGTCGTCTGGTTCAGCAGCCACAGCGGGTACTGGCCCGGTGCCATGCCCTGCGGGATCGACAGCTCGATCGTGTCGTGTGCGAGGATGCGCAGGTGGCCTTCGTACCACCGGCGCTGGTCGAGGTCGAGGAAGCGCGAGCCGAGCACGGCCTGGGTGACGAAGCCGAGTTCCGGACCGTGGTAGACGAGCCGCTGGTGGGTCAGCGAGTCGCTCTGCTGCAGCTGGCCGCTGGTGATCACCGGCTTCGGCAGCAGGCAGTCGGTCGACAGGTTGGCCTGCAGACGCAGCGTGCCGGTCGGGGTGATCGTGCGCGAGGTCGGCTGCGTGGTGACGGCGACGGCGACCGTGCCGTCGACGCCGAAGAACAGGTTGCCCTGGCTGGCGCCGTGGCCGACCTGGAACGGCACGCTGCTCGACAGGGTGACCAGGCCGCCGGCGTTGATGCCGGCACCGGTCAGCGTGCCGCTCGCGACGGTGTAGTAGCGGAAGCCGTTCGGATCGACGGCGCCGCCCTGCGCAGCATAGGACGCCGGCAGCAGCTGCTGCGACGGCAGGCCCGCGGGCGGATGCGCGGCATCGCCCGGGATCACGCGGTTGCTCAGCTGCAGCTGCAGCTGCCAACGATCGCTGTAGTCGGACTGGCGGCGCACGCTGGCGACCACGGTCGCCGAGCCGTCGGCGTTGTCGAACCAGGTGCCGGCCGGCACGAAGATGTAGTCGCTGGCGAGGCCCGGCAGGGCGATCGCGGCGCGGTTGGTGTTGCCGCTGGCGGCGGCGTTGCCGTCGACGTGGGACAGGCACCAGCTGGTCCCGGCGGTCAACTCGGCGCGCAGCTGGGCAGGGCCGGTGATGTTCAGCGTGGCGCCGGTCGGCTGCTGGGTGACGGCAAGGGACAGATCGCCGGCGAGGCCGAGGCGGACGTTCTTGTTGTTGGCGCCGAACCCGACCTGGATCGGGGTTGCCGCGCTGACGTCGATGCGCGCCCCGGCGAAGCTGCGCAGGCCGACCATGCGGCCCGTGACCTGCGTGTAGTAGACGAACGTCGCCGGGTCGACCGGGCCGCTCGGCACGTAGGCCGTCGGCAGCATCGTCACCACCGGCGAGTTCGCGGGCGGGTAGCCGACGTCGGTCGGCGCCAGGCGGCCGGAGAACTCGAGCGTGACGTAGAACTCACGGTCGAACGAGCTCTGCTTGTGGGCGAACGCCGACAAGCGCGCGGTGCCGTTGGCGCGCACGTCGAACGCCCCGTCGGCGAACAGCACGATGTCGTCGGTGACGCCGGGGATCGACAGCAGCACGCCGCCGGTCTCGGTGGCGAAGGCATCGGCGAACGGGACCGCGGCGATGCTCGTCGTCGGCAGTTGGGCAGTGGCGGACGCGGCGACCAGGGCCACCAGGGCCAGGCTGCGGAGGCCGTTGCAGACGGAGATTCCCATGCTGCAAGGCTAGCGCACCGCATCGATCCGTGCGCCCGGAGTTGCATCGGAACAAGACGCGCGGCGGATGCCCGCCGGCAACTCGCCTTCCCATCGCGCTTGCTGTATTCAGGGCAGGAGTCGTCGATCCCATGCCGCTCCCGCCCCGCACTCGCCAGACCGTGCCCGCCGTGCGGTCGGCCAGGAGTCAGGTAGCGTGGGGCCCATGGACGCTCGTGTTGCTGGCGACCTTGGTCGGGGCGGCACTGCGCGTGCAGGGGGCTGGCACCTGGGCGCTGTGGGTCGACGAGGCCCACACCTGGCGCGACGCGACGCTGCCGTGGAACGAGTTCCTGCAGGGCGCCGATCGGTGGAAGTATGCGCTGCCGTTCCTGCTGCTGCGCGGCCTGCTGGCGCTCGGCTGGATCGGTGAAGACCCGTGGTCGCTGCGGCTGCCGTTCGTGCTGGTCGGCATCGTCACCGTGCCGCTGATGGCGATCGCCGGCCGGCGACTGGTCGGCGTCTGGCCAGCGGTCCTGTCGGCGTGGCTGCTGGCGCTGAATCCGTGGCACGTGTTCTGGAGCCAGAGTGCGCGCGGCTACGCGCTGGTCGTGCTGGCCGCGGTGCTGGTGTTGGAACGTGCGCACGCCGTCGTCGCGTTCGGCCGGCGGCGCGACTACGTCGGCTTCGCCCTCGCCCTCGCGATCGGTGGCACCAGCCACCCGACCGCCTGGTTCCTGGTCGCGGCGTTCGTCGGCTTCCTGGTGCTGCAGCGCATGAAGGCGATGCCGTTCGGTCGCCTCGTCGCCGTCGCCGGGGCGGTCTGCGGCGTCGCGCTGCTGCTGCCGGAGCTCGGCCCCTACCTGCCGTTCGGCGGGTTCGCCAAGAGCAAGGCCGACGCGTCGCTGCTGCACTACGCGCAGACCACGGCCTTCTTCTTCCGCCCGGCGGCGCTGCTGGCGGCGGCGGCTGGGCTCGCCCTGGCGGTGGTGCCGCTCGGACGCATGCGCACGCTGCTGCTCGCGTGCTTCTGCGTGCTGCCGTTCGTGGCGCTGGGGGTCATCGGCCACAAGTACGTCAAGGTCACCGCCCGCTACGCCATCTGCGCGCTGCCGGCGATCACCTGGGCCGCAGCGCTCGCCTGCGTGCACTTGGCGGTGGCGACCCGGCGCTGGCGCGAAGCTCGTTGGCTGCGGGTCGGGGCCGCGGCCCTGCTGCCGCTGCTGCTGCTCGGCGAGCAGGTCAACTTCCTGGTCGCCTACCACGGCGAACAGCGCGGGCAGCGCGCCGCCTGGGACGTCGCCGTCGAGTACCTGCACACGCGCGCCGCGGGTCGCCCGCTGCGTGTGGTCACGACCAACAAGCCCACCCTGCTCTACTACCTGCGTCCCGGTGCCTACGCCAACGACGTGCCCGCGCAGTACGCGCGCAACCAGGTCTGGCCGGTCAGCGACTGGATGTTCCTGCAGGGCATCGACGAGGCCAAGAAGCCGATCCATGCGCCCGGCGCCGCCGCCTGCCTGCAGTGGCACCGCGAACGCGCCGCCGCCGACGGGGCGTTGTTCGCGGTGGCGTTGACGCTGCCGGAGCTGCAGGAGAAGGACCCCGCAGGACACTTCCGCCTGGCGCTCGCCGAGCACTGCGAACTGGCGCTGCATCTGCCGTGCTGGGTCGGCCCGAAGGACGAGAGCCTCTACGTCTACGTCGAACACAAGCCATGAACAGGATCGCAACGGGTCTGCGCCGCGTGCTCGCGGCCTTGTTGGTCTGCCTCGCAGGTGCCTGCCACGCCACGCACCAGGTCGAACGGCGCGCCGACGTGTGTGTCTACGGGGCCACGTCGGCCGGCGTCATCGCGGCGATCGCCGCCGCGCGCGAAGGCCTGACCGTGGTGCTGCTCGACAACGACGGCTTCGTCGGCGGCCTGACGACGTCGGGCCTCGGCGCCACCGACGTCGGCAACAAGGACGCGATCGGCGGCTTGGCGCGCTCGTTCTATCGGCGGCTGCGGGCGCACTACGAACGGCCGGAGGCGTGGACCTGGCAGCGGCGGCAGGACTTCCAGAGCCGCGGCCTCGAGCCCGACAGCGACGCTGCGTGGACGTTCGAGCCGAAGCAGGCGCAGGCGACGTTCGCGGCCATGCTGTCCGAGGCCTCGATCCTGCCGGTGTACGGGCGGCTCGACCGCACGCCTCTGGGCGTCGTCAAGGACGGCGACCGCATCGTGTCGCTGCGCACCGAGGACGGCTCGGTGGTGACGGCGCGCTTGTTCGTCGACTGCACCTACGAAGGCGACCTGCTGGCGGCGGCGGGCTGCACGTTCGCCGTCGGCCGCGAGGCGAACGCGCAGTACGGCGAGACGCTGAACGGTGTGCAGACCGCACAGGCGACGAAGCACCAGTTCACGGCGCGCGTCGATCCGTACGTGGTGCCCGGCCAGGCGGCGAGCGGGCTGCTGCCCGGCGTGGCCGCGACCCCG
>CANGSN010000238.1 GCA_947455805.1 Planctomycetota bacterium | reverse complement strand
CGCGCCAGCGCCTCGCCGTCGCCGCCCAGGACATCGAGGTCGCCGAAGCACAGCGCCAGGCCGTCGCCGCCACCCGCGACCAGGCGCAGGCCACGCTCGACAAGACCGACGTGCGGGCGCCGTTCGACGGCATCGTCGTGCTGAAGGACGCCGAGGTCGGCGAGGTGGTGTCGCCGAACGTGCAGGGCGGCAGCAACGCGCGCGGCGCCGTCTGCACGATGGTCGACTTCGACTCGCTCGAGGTGCAGGCCAACGTGCCGGAGACGACGCTGTCGTCGGTGCGCCTCGGCGCGCCGGCCGAGGTGTTCCTCGACGCCTATCCCGACGTGCGCTACCCCGGCACCGTCGATCGCATCTGGCCGACCGCCGACCGGCAGAAGGCCACCGTGGAAGTGCGCGTCAAGTTCGAGCGCCGCGACGAACGGCTGCGCCCGGAGATGGGCGTGCGCATCGTCTTCCGCGCCGCCGACGAACCGCCGCCCGCCGCCGGCGTGGCGTCGACCGCGGTGCTGGTGCCGGAAGACGCGGTCGTCACCGTCGACGGTGTGCTCGGCGCGTTCGTGCTCGAGCGCGACACCGTGCGCTTCACGGCGGTGACCGCCGGCGAACGCAAGAGCGGCCGCATCGCCGTCGAGGCCGGCCTCGCCGCCGACCAACGCATCGTGCTGGCGCCGCCGACGTCGCTGAAGAGTGGCGACCGCGTGCGCCTGCAGGACTGATTCCCTCCCGACTTCCAGCGGCGCCGCGTCCAGTGGACCTGCGGCCGCGAATCCGTGCATACCCATGGCCGTCCCCATCACGCTCCGTTCCGTCACCAAGACCTACACCCGCGGCGGCGAGTCGCTGCGTGTGCTCGACGAACTCGACCTCGAGATGGACGGGAGCACG
The DNA here is from genome assembly GCA_947455805.1 of Planctomycetota bacterium. Lineage (GTDB taxonomy): Bacteria > Planctomycetota > UBA1135 > UBA1135 > UBA2386 > UBA2386. The sequence goes on along the minus strand of CANGSN010000238.1, from coordinate 4,556 downwards.
TTCTACGCGCTGATGGGCCCGTCGGGCTCCGGCAAGACGACGCTGCTGAACCTGTGCGGCGGCCTCGACCAGGCCGACCATGGACTGGTGCAGGTCGGCGACACCGACCTCGCCCAGCTCGGCAGCGGCGACCTCGCGCGCTGGCGCGCGGCGAACGTCGGCTTCGTGTTCCAGGGCTTCAACCTGCTGCCGGTGCTGAGCGCACGCGAGAACGTCGAGCTGCCGCTGCTGCTGGCGCCGCTGAGCAAGGCGCAGCGCCGCCAACAGGCCGAACGCGCGCTCGAGCTGGTCGGCCTGAAGGACCGCATGGACCACAAGCCGCGCGAGCTGTCCGGCGGCCAGGAGCAGCGCGTCGCCATCGCGCGCGCGATCGCCACCGACCCGCAGCTGATCCTCGCCGACGAACCGACCGGCGACCTCGACCGCACCACCGCCGACAGCGTGCTCGAGCTGCTGCAGCGGCTGAACCGCGAACTGCACAAGACCATCCTGATGGTCACCCACGACCCGCAGGCCGCCGGCTACGCCGACAAGGTCATCCACCTCGACAAGGGCAAGCTCGGCCGCATCGACGACAACCGCGCGTCGAGCCAACACGCCGCCAAGAGGAGCTGAGCCATGCCCTGGAAACTGCTGTGGCGCAACCTGCTCGGGCACCCGATCCGCTCGCTGCTGACGGTGCTGTCGGTGATGGTCGCGGTGTTCCTGGTCAGCGTGCTGCACGCCGTCGTCAGCGGCCTCGACCGCACGCTCGACGCTGCGGCCAGCAATCGCCTGCTGGTGCAATCGGCGGTCAGCCTGTTCGTCGAACTGCCGCTCGGCTACCAGCAGAAGCTGGCCACGGTTCCCGGCGTCGAGGCGATCTGCAAGTGGCAGTGGTTCGGCGGCCGCTACGAGCAGGACAAGGGCGGCTTCTTCGCGCAGTTCGGCATCGACCCCGAGACGTTCCTGACCAGCTACCCGGAGATCTCGGTCGTCGACGGCAGCTACGCGAACTTCCAGCAGACGCGCACCGCCTGCATGGTCGGCTCGGAGCTTGCCGACAAGTACGACTGGAAGGTCGGCCAGACGGTGCCGATCAGCGGCACGATCTTCCAGCGCACCGACGGCAAGCCGTGGGAGTTCACGATCGCCGCGATCTACACCAGCAGCTCGGCGGCGGTCGACAAGCAGACGCTGTGGTTCCACTTCGACTTCCTGCGCGAGTCGGTCGAGCAGGGCGGCGCCACCGGCCCGCTCGGCGTCGGCGTCTACATGCTGCGCATCAAGCCCGGCAGCGATCCGGTGACCGTGCAGCGCACCGTCGACGAGATGTTCGAGAACGGTCCACAGCGCGTGCAGACGACCACCGAAGCCGAGTTCAACCGCCAGTTCATCTCGATGCTCGGCGACGTGCCGTCGATGCTGAAGCTGGTCGGCGGTGCGGTGCTGTTCGCGATCTTCTTCGCGGTGCTGAACACGATGCTGATGGCAGCCCGCGAACGCACGCGCGACCTCGGCGTGCTGAAGGCGCTCGGCTTCACCGACGGCGCCGCGGCGTCGCTGCTGCTCGGCGAGTCGATGCTGGTCTGCACGCTCGGCGCTTTGCTCGCCGGCGGCCTCGCGATGCTGATCGAGACGCCGATGGCGGCGGCGACCGCGTCGTTCATCCCCGGCTTCGGCTTCGACGGCACCACGCTGTGGCTCGGGGCGGGCATCGCGCTCGGCACCGGGTTGTTGTCCGGCCTGCTGCCGGCCTGGCGGGCGGCGCGCCTCACCACCATCAGCGCCTTGCGGGAGGTCGTCTGATGGCCCTCGTTCCGCTTCGCTACAACCTGCGCAGCCTGTGGGTGCGCGCGTCGTCGACGCTGCTGACGGTGTGCGCGATCGGCGCCACGGTCGCCGTGCTCGCCGGCATGCTGTCGCTGCAGCAGGGCTTCGCCGTGCTGTTCCAGGAACGCGGCCGCGACGACCTGGCGGTGTTCCTGCGCAAAGGTGCGAAGTCGGAAGGCGAGTCGGGGCTCAGCCGCGAACAGTGCAACGTGCTGCAGAAGGAGGTGCCCGAGATCGAACTCGACGGCGCCGGCAAGCCGCTGGCCAGCGCCGAGGTGTTCCTCGCCGTGCGCCTGCGCAAGTTCGACGGCGGCGAGACCAACGTCGCGATCCGCGGCGTCGAACCGACGACCTTCGCGATCCACGGCGACGACATCCGCATCGTCGCCGGCCGCATGCCGAAGCCGGGCAGCGACGAGCTGATCGTCGGCGAGGGCCTCGTCGACCGCATCCGCAACTGCAAGCCCGACGACACGCTGCGCATCAACACCGGCACCTTCCGCATCGTCGGCACGTTCACCGGCAAGGGCGGCTACCGCAGCGAGATCTGGGGCGACCTCGAGCGCCTGTCGGAGGCGCTGCAGCGGCCGGTGCGCAGCCGCGTGCTGGCGCGCATCAAGCCCGGCACCGACCTCGCCGCCGTGCAGACTCGCTACGAGAGCGACCTGCGCACGCAGCCATCGGTGCAGACCGAACGCGCCTACCTGGCGACGCAGACCGACCGGCTGTCGAAGACGTTCTCGATCCTCGGCACGTTCCTCGGCCTGATCATGGGCCTCGGCGCGATCTTCACCGGCACCAACTCGATGCTCGCCGCGATCGGCGCGCGCACCCACGAGATCGGCATCCTGAAGGCGGTCGGCTACCGGCCGCTGCCGATCTTCGTGTCCTTCCTCGGCGAAGCGGTGCTGCTCGGCCTGCTCGGCGGCTTGCTCGGCTGCCTCTTGGTGCTGCCGTTCCAGGGTGCCGAGACCGGCACCATGAACGAGACCTTCTCCGAGGTCACGTTCGCGTTCCGCACGACGCCGTTCGTGATGCTGGTCGCGATCACGTTCGCGATGCTGCTCGGCCTCGTCGGGGGCCTGTTCCCCGCCTGGCGCGCCGCGCAGATGACGCCGACGCAGGCGCTGCGGCGCAGCTGATGCTGTCGCTGCTGCAGCTCTACCGCGACGCGTTCGGCGGACTCCCCCAGCGCACGTGGCTCCTGTGCACGGCGGCGTTCCTGAACCGCTGCGGCTCGATGGTCGTGCCGCTGCTCGGGCCGTACCTGAAGCGCGACTTCGCCTTCACGCCCGACCAGGCCGGCTGGGTCATCGGCCTCTACGGCATCGGCGCGATGATCGGCAGCTGGCTCGGCGGTCGTCTGACCGACCGCATCGGGCCGGTGCGCCTGCAGGTGCTGGCGCTCGGCAGCTCGGCGCTGTGGATGCTGCTGATGACGCAGTTCCACAGTGCGTTCGCCGTGGTCGCCGCGGTGTTCGTGCTCGGCATCGTCAACGACGCGTTCCGCCCCGGCAGCAACACCGCCGCGGCGTTGTCAGCACCGCTGCCGCTGCGCAGGAAGGCGCTGTCGCTGAATCGTTTCGCGCTGAACCTCGGCTGGGCGTTCGGGCCGACGATCGGCGGCTACCTGGTGCTCCACTGCGGATACTCGTGGATGTTCGTCGTCGACGGCGCCACCTGCGGGCTCGCGGCGCTGTGGCTGGCGGTGCGCCTGCGCGGCTGGAACCCGCTGCCGCCGCCACAGCCCGCCGATGGACCAACGCACCACGGCCAGCCGCTGCGCGACCCGCACTTCCGCGCGCTGATGACCGCCAACCTGTGCGTGCTGCTGGCGTTCATGCAGTACTTCACCACCGGCCCGCGCGTGTTCGTCGACCAGGGCTACAGCGAAGCGCACGTCGGCTGGATCCTGGCCATCAACCCGATCCTGATCGTGCTCGGCGAGATGCCGATCGTGCACGCGCTGCAGCGCCGGCGGCCGCTGCCGATCGTGGCGCTCGGGGCGGCGATCGTCGGCCTCGGCTACCTCGCCATGCTGCTGCCGCTCGGCCTGTCGGCGATCGTGCTGGCGATGCTGGTCGTTGCCGTCGGCGAACTGCTGCAGATGCCGATGCTCGGCAGCTACGTCAACGACATCGCGCCCGACCACGCGCGCGGCACCTACAACGGTGCCTACAGCGTCAACTTCACGATGGCGCTGGTCGTGGCGCCGATCGCCGGGGGCTACCTGTACGAGCATGCCGGCGCCACGGCGCTGTGGACGAGCTGCGGCGTGCTCGGCGTCGTCGCGGCGCTGCTGTTCCTGCGGGCGCAGTCGTCGGCGCCGGCGACGTCGGTGCCGACAGCACAGCCCTGAACTCAGAGGCTGAGAGAGAATCCTCTCGAAGCCGCGGCGCGACTGCGAAAGCAGCCGCCAGACAGGCTCCTGGCGGCCGTGTCGTGATTTTCTCTCGGTAGATCAGGCGGTACTGGGCACTTCGTGCACGCTCAGCCGCCCGTGCCGCAGCCAACCCTCGGTCAGCAACCACGTGCGCGCATCGGCAACCGGCCGCACGACCGCCTCGAGGCCGAGGACGGTGATGCGTTCGCGGAAACCCGTGAACCACGGCGCCGAGGTGAACGTGTCGACGGCCTGGGCGACCTTCACTTCGCGACCTTCGGCCGCGTGCTTCCTGCCGTTGCCGAACAGGTAGCGCAGCGCGTTCCGCACCTCGCGCGGCGACTTCAGGATGTGGTCGTGG
>CANGSN010000237.1 GCA_947455805.1 Planctomycetota bacterium | reverse complement strand
GGCCGCGTGCAGCTGGCGGACGGCACCGGCGTGCCGGCGGAGGTGCGTTGCTGGCACCAGGAGCGCGGCGAATACGTGGCCCTGCAGGCGCAGGACGACGGCACGCTGCAGTTGCGCGAACTGCCGGCCGGCACGATCGACTTCGAACTGCACCATCCGGGCGCCGTGCGCGCGCTGCGCAGCGACGTGCGCATCGAAGCCGGCGGCGAGGTCGACTTCGGGATCGTGGAGCTGCAACCAGGCGCGTCGCTGCGTGGCGCCGTGCGCGCCGCCGACGGCAGCGCGATCGCCGACGCACGGCTGCAGATCGTCGCCAAGGACGCCGAGTTCGTCGCCGACTACGACGGCCGCAACTACACGTTCCCGGCCTTGCCGGCCGGCACGCACCGGCTGCAGGTGCAAGCCCCCGGACACGCGGCGGCCACGTTCGACCTGACGGTCGCCGCCGGCCAGAACCAGGAGCGCGATGTCGTGCTCGCCGCCGGCGTGCGGAAGCGCGTGCTGCTGCAGGTGCCGGCCGGGGCGAGCGGCAACGTCACGCTCGCGTTCCAGCCGACCGGCGGCACGTTGACCTGGCGGCACACGGTGTCGCTGCCGCAGCGCACGACGGTGCCGCAGACGCTCGAGTTCGTCGCCTGGCTGGCGCCGGGCAGCTACCAGGCCGTTGCGTGGTGCGGCAGCTCGCTGGCCGCCGAGCAGGGCGTGCTGTTCGCCGCCGACGACGAGCAGCCGCTCACGCTGTCGCTGCAGGGACGATGAGCCGGCGCGCTACTCGATGACGAAGTCGCCGAACGGTCCGGCCGATTCGAGGTCGAGGTCGCCGAGCAGCACCGACTGGATCTCCGCCAGCAGGTGGATGCGCAGCAGCGCCTCCTGCTGCTTTTGCGACGCCTGGTCGAAGTTCTCCGGCTCCATGACCTCGGCCGACAGCTCGGCGAGCACGTAGAGCGCGAGCCGCGCCGCGTTCAACGCCGCCAGCCAGGCGGCGACGTGGCCGTCCGGGATCAGCAGCAGCTGGTTGCCGGACTTCGCCATCGGTCGCAGGCCGGCGAGGTCGCGGCGGACCAGTTGCGCCCGCGACAGGAACAGCCGCTCGAGCTCGGGCACCGAATGGCGGCGCCACTGCTCTTCGTCGTCCGGGTCGTCACAGGTCTCCGGCAGCAAGCGCGAACGCACGCGCGCGTCGGAACTCTCGATCAGCATCGGCACGCCCTTCAGCGTGTCGACACTGGCCGGCGTCAGGTCGCCGAACACGAAGCCTTCGTCGAAGCGGGCAGCCCACATGGTCAACGCGCCTCGGCGACGCCGTGGCGACGCGAAACCAGCCAGCGCACCGCCAATCGACGAGGTTCACGCATCGTCGACCTCGAGCGTCGTCAGCAGGTGGTGCGACTGCAGCTTCTGCGCGTGGATCTCGGCCTGCTCGCGGGCGCCGGTCCAGACGACCGAACGGCCGCTCTGGTGCACCTCCATCATCAGCCGGTGCGCCTTCTCCTTGCCGTAGCCGAACACCTGCATCAGCACCTTGGTGACGTAGTTCATCAGCGTCACCGGATCGTCGTGCACGATCACCTTCCACGGTTTCGCCAGCGAGGTCTGCGACGACGTCTTGGTGTCGGTCTTCTCTTTGGTGGCGGCGCGGACGAGCATGGCTCGCTCACTGTAGCGACGGCGACGGCGGCGGGAAGCCGGCGGGGCGCCGGCGAGCCGGCTCACAGCGGCAGGATCTCGAGACGGTTGGCGCCGAACAGCGGCACCAGCAGGCGACCGCGCTGCTGGTCGAGCCCGCAGTCGGCCGGCTGCTCGTAGCGCACCGGCAGCGTGCTGCAGCCGCCCGACAGGTCGAAGCGGTAGACGCACTTGCCGGCCCACGACGTCGACAGCCACTCGCCAGCGCCCTTGCCACCGTCGCGCACGAAGCGCACGAGGCCGTCGAGCTGGGCCTGCGGGGCGCGGCCGAGGTCGGTGCGGCGGCCGTCGTAGTCGACCTCGTAGAAGGTGCCGTCGCGCCAGCTGACGACGTAGACGCCGCGGTCGCGCGCGACGAGGCCGTTCGGCTGGCCGAGTTCGACGCCCTGTGCCAGCGCGCGCACGCTGCCGTCCTTGGCGATGCGCCAGATGGCGTCGGTGCCGGTCGAAGCGAACGACGCGTCGAGGCCGGTGTCGGTCACGTAGACGTTGCCGTCGGGGCCGGCGCTGACGTCGTTCAGGAACGTGCTGCCGGCGATCGCGACCTCGCCGAGCGGCGCCCCGCTGGTGCGGTCGAATTTGCGCACGACGTCGATGTCGGCGACCCACAGCACGTCGCCGACGATGGCCATGCCCTTCGGCGCGTGCAGCGTGACGCCGTTCTTGCCACCCTGGATCCAGTGGCGCTGCATGCCGCCGTCGGGCTGCACGCGCGCGATGTAACCGTTGTTGTCCTTCGCCAGCGGCGCGCCGTTCAGGTTGCTGACCAGGTAGACGTCGGCGGCGGTGTCGTGGAGCGCCGACTCCGGCGTGTCGAAACCGGGCTCGGAGGTGGCGGTGCAGGCCGCGAAGGCGGTCGCACCGAGGAGCAGCAGGAAGGGTCGGAGGTTCATCGTCGGATCGGGGGTTGGTCGTTCGCTGGCGACGCCGCGTGCAGACAGGTCACCAGGATTCGGTGGCGCCGCCGAGGCGGAGGATCGTGCGCCACTCGTCGGCGGTCACCGGTTGCACCGACAGGCGGCTGCCGCGCTGCAGCAGCACCATGTCGGCGAGGGCGGGTTCCTGCTTGCAGCGTTCGCGCGTCACCGGCTCGCGCATCGCACCGCGGCAGGCGATGTCGACCTGGAACCACGTCGGATCGCTCGGGTCGCTGTCCGGATCGTGGTAGTCGCTCTTCGGCTCGAACGCCGTGGCGTCGGGATAGCCGCCGCGCACGACCTCGGCGATGCCGACGATCGCCATCGGCTCGGCGTTGCTGTGGTAGAAGAGCACGCCGTCGCCGACCTGGATCTCGTCCCGCAGCAGGTTGCGCGCCTGGTAGTTGCGGACCCCGTGCCAGAACGTGCGGCCGTCCTGCTGGAACTGCGCGAACGAGTAGCTGTCGGGCTCCGACTTGAACAACCAGTACCGGCGCGGTCGCGCGCCGTTCGCCTTCGGGCTCGGTGCCACGCTGCCGCCGTTGCCGACCTTCGGTGGCTTGGCCTTGCCTTGCTGCTGCTGCTTGCCTTGCTGCTGCTGCTTGCCTTGCTGCTGCTTCTGGGTCGCCATGGGCGCGCGGCAGCTTAGCCGCGCCACCACGCGGAACTACTGCCAGAGCTCGCGCAGTCGCTGGCTCAGCGAATGCTTGGTGGCCGAGCCGATCTCGAACGCGATCGGCAGTGGCTTCTGGTCCGAACCCGCCGGCAGGAACTGCAGCAGCAGCGACTGCGGCTCGCCGCGCGCATCGAGGCCGCGGTCGTGGACCAGCAGGCGGCCGAACTCGTCGCCCGTGCGGCGCATCAGCTTGACGACGAACGCCGGCGTGCGGAACGCCTCGCCGCGCACGTCGACGGCGCGCGTGCCGACCAGGTCGCGCAGTTCGTCGTGGGCCAGTTCGCCGACCTCCGGGCGGTCTTTGGCCGGGCCGCCGGCGGTCAGGCGCCAGGCGCCGTCGACGTTCTCGAAGCGGCGCGCGCTGCCGTCCGCGCGCTCGAGGTCGAGGCGTTCGATCGGCGGCGTGATCTGCACGATGCGCAGCGCGCAGTAGGCCTCGAACGAGCGCTGCAGCGGCTGCGTGCTGTCGCGCGGCACCAACACGACCGTGTTCGGCTCGTCGGCGCGGCAGGCGTAGCGGGCGGCGAGGCCGGCGAACTCGGCTTCGGCGCCGAGCCACAAGACGACCGGTTTCTGCTGGCCGTGGCTCTTCACGGTGACGACCAGGCGGTCCTTCGGCAGCAGGCCGAAGCGCGGGTCCTCGGCGCGGGACGCGAACGTGGTCGGCTCGTCGACGAAGCGCATCGCCAGCAGCTGCTGCAGCGCGTGTGCGCCCTCGGCGACCGCCGTGTCGGCGGCCGCGGCTTCGATCGGCTCGACCAGGCGCCAGCCGCTGGCGATCGAATCGCGCACCAGCCGCACGCGATCGCGGCCCTGGCCCGGATCGACGACGAACTCGGCGAGGCTCTCGAACATCGAGCCGGCGACCGGGATCAGCACGCGCGCGCGCAGGCGGTCGACGGCGCCGGTGAACACGTTCGAGTACTGGTTGTCGGCCAGCACGAACGCCAGCTTGCGTTCCGCCTGGTAGCCGAGCAGCTGGCCGCCGCGCTCCCACAGGCGCACCGACTCCTGGCCGACGTCGCTGTCGACGGTGACGACGAGCGTCGGCTCTTCGCTCGGCAGCTCGAACTTGCCGGTGACGAAGTCGTCGATGCGCAGGCCCAGCACCTGGCTGACCAGCACCTGCGCCTGCTCGGGATCGGCGCGGCCGGCGACCGGCGCCACCAGCTGCCAGTCGCCGGCGCGGCGTAGGTGCAGCTTCTCGCGCTGGCCGGAAGCGAGGCGCTGGTCGATCTGCAGTTCGTTCGCCTGCGTGAAGGCGCTGCGGAACACGACGCGCTCGCGCAGGTCGTCGAGCCCCATGCGCAGGCTCTCGAGCAGCACTGCGTGGGCGACGAACACCTTGCCGGCGCGGCGCACGTAGCGCGTCTCGCGGTCGCCGAGCGGGCCCTGGCCACCGACGTCGACCTCGATCGTCGTGCCGTCCGGCCAGTGCGCCGCGAGCTTCGCTTCCGGCACGTCGAGGCCCGCGGCCTGCAGGCTCTGTGCGTCGTCGCCGACGTTCGCCGCCTGCATGCGCGCCGGATCCCACGCGTCGATCAGCTGCTTCATGCGCGCCGACGACGCCAGGTCGACGAGCGGCTCGGTGATGTCGAACAGGCCGTCCTTGCGCCGCGTGACCTCGACCGGCGGCCGGTTCTTCAGGCTCCAGCGCAGCCACTTGCAGTCCATCAGCGTGCGGCCGTCGAGCACGTTGGCCTGCGCCACCTTGCTCACCGGCGGCTTCTCGTCGGTGAAGTAGAGGACGGCGACGAGGCCGGCGACGAGCGCCAGCAGCAACACCAGGATCTTGCCGTTCATCACTGCCTCCGTCGCAGCATCACGACGGTGACGCCGAGCACCAGGAACACGCCGGGCACCCCGGCGATCAGGAACCAGAAGATGCGTCCGCGCTGCGGCGGCTGCAGGGCCAGGTGCTTCGCTTCGTAGCGGCTGCTCTTGATGCCGAGCAGCACCTTCCGCTCGACCAGCCAGTTGCACACGCTCAACGCCAGGTCGCCGAAACCGGCGCGCATCCCGGCGTTGTTCGCGAACATGCCGCCGAGCACGATCGCGGCGCCGGGACGCCCGCCGGCCGCCTGCGTGCCGTCACCAGGCTTGCCGCCTTCGGGCTTGTCGCCCGCGGCAGGCGGCGGATCGAGTTCGATCGCCAACGCCGTGAACCTGCG
>CANGSN010000236.1 GCA_947455805.1 Planctomycetota bacterium | reverse complement strand
GCGAGGTGCAGGAACTCGTCGGTCGGCAGGCGGCCGTCCTCGGCGCGCGCGAACGCGGCCAGCGCCGGGTGCGGGGCGTTGCCGACGGTGCAGACGATCGTGCGCGCGGCGATCAGCACGCCGCCCTCCAGGTAGACGCCTTCACGCGAGGCAGCGCGCGTGCGCGCCGACAGGCGGAACTCGACCCCGCGCTTCTGCAGCACGCGCAGCGCATGGGCACCGAGTCGTTCGTCGAGCTCGGGCAGGATGCGATCGCGCGAGTGCACGCAGACGACGCGGTGCGGATCGCCGGCCAGCGCCGGGAAGTAGCGGCGGGCGCCGCGCACCAGGTCGTGGATCTCGGCCGCCGTCTCGACGCCGGAGAAGCCGCCGCCGACGACCACGAACGTCAGCATCGCCGCGCGTTCGGAGGGGTCGGGCTCGAGCACCGCGCGTTCGAGGCGCGTGATGATCGTGTGCCGCAGGGTCAGCGCGTCGGCGACGTTCTTCATCAGCAGCGCGTGCTCGGCCATGCCGGGGATGCGGCGCACGTCGACGACCGAGCCGAGCGCCAGCACCAGATGGCGGGCGCGGTAGGTCACGCGCTCCTCGACGCCCTCGGCGGTCACGGTGACGAAGCCCGCGTGGTCGCTGCCGGGCGCCGCCAGCTCGATGCCGGCGACCTCGCCGCGGACCACCTGCGTCTTGCGCAGCAGGTGGCGCAGCGGGCTGATGACGTGCGACGGCGACAAGCTGGCGCCGACGACCTCGGGCAGCAGCGGCTGGAACACGAAGTAGTTCTCGCTGCTGACCAGCGTCACCACCTTGTCCTTCGGCAGCAGGCGCTCGAGTCGCTGCGCGCACCGGGTGCCGGCGAAGCCGCCGCCGAGCACGAGGACGTCGGTCGAACGTTGCAGGGAGTCGGACGCTGCTGATGGGGTCATGCGTAGGAGCGGGATCGTCGCGCGGCGGGGGGCCGGATGCGATGGCGCCGTGCTCCGAGCCGGAGTCTGCTTCGTGCCGGGGCCGCTCGGATGCCCTGCTGCGAACCGCCCACACGGCCCCACGGCCAGGGTCGAGTCGTCCAGGTTTCGTCACGTCTCTGGTGGTTTCCGAACTGCGCCTAGCATGCGCGCCTCTCCCATGGCCGCCCTCCGCTCCGCCGCCCCGTTCCGCTGGCTCGCTCCGCTCGCCGTCGCCACCGCCCTCGCCGCCCAGATCCCGACGCCGAAGGAGTTCCTCGGCCACGAGGTCGGCGCCGACTACCGGCTGTGCAACTACACCGACATGGTGCGCTACTTCCGCACCGTCGCCGAGCGCAGCGACCGCATGCGCATCGTCGACATCGGCGCCACCAGCTACGGCCAGCGCATGCTGATGATGGTCGTCAGCTCGCCGCAGAACCTGGCCCGCCTCGAACGCCTGCGCACGATCGGCACGATGCTGGCGCGCGGCGAGGGCATCGACCAGGACCAGGCGAAGGCGCTGGCCGCCGAGGGCCGCGCGTTCGTCTGGATCGACGCCGGCCTGCACAGCACCGAGGCGATCGCCGGGCAGAACATCATCGAGCTGGTCTGGCAGATGAACGCGCGCAACGACGAGGAGGTGCGCCGCATCCTCGACGAGGTCGTGCTGCTGGCGTGCCCGGTCAATCCCGACGGCTACGAGCTGGTGGCCAACGCCTACCGTGCTTCGCAGAGCATGACCATCCCGGTGCTCTACCAGCGCTACATCGGCCACGACAACAACCGCGACTTCTACGCCTGCAACCAGCTCGAGGCGCAGAACGTCAACCGCGTCTTCTACCGCGAGTGGTGCCCGCAGATCGTCTACAACCACCACCAGACGGCGCCGGCGAACACGATCCTCTTCACACCGCCGTTCCGCGACCCGCACAACTACCTCGTCGATCCGATGGTGGTCCGGGGCATCGAGATCGTCAGCGCGCACATGAACCAGCGCTTCGCCGCCGAGCAGAAGCCCGGCGTCATCTCGCGCGGTGGTGCGCCCTACTCGGGCTGGTGGAACGGCGGCCTGCGTTCGACCAACTACTTCCACAACGTCATCGGCATCCTGACCGAGGCGTTCGGCCGGCCGGAGCCGACGCGCATCGAGCAGCCGCTCGACCGCCGCTTGTCGACCGGCGACTACCCGGACCCGGTGCCGGCGCAGGTCTGGCACGCGCGGCAGACGGTCGAGTACCTGCAGACGGCGAACTTCGCGATCCTCGACTACGCCGCGCGCTACCGGAAGGAACTGCTGCGCGACATGCACACGATGGCGACGCGTGCGATCGCACGCGGTCGCCGCGACCACTGGACGTCGACGCCAGCACTGGTCGAAGCGGCGAAGCGCCGCGAAGAACCGGCGTCGGTGTGGAGCGACCCGCACCTGCGCGACCCGCGCGCGTACGTGCTGCGCAGCGACCAGCCCGACTGGGCGGCGGCGATGCGCATGGCGAGAGCGCTGCACCGCTGCGGCGTCACCGTGCTGCGCGCGCGGCAGCCGTTCGTGATGAACGGCGCCCTGATGCCGGCGGGCTCGCTGGTGGTGAAGTGCGACCAGGCCTACCGCGCGCACGTGCTCGACCAGTTCGAGCCGCAGTGGCACCCGAACGACGTCAAGGAAGGCAAGCCGGTCGCGCCGTACGACGCCGCCGGCTGGACGCTGGCGATGCAGATGGACGTGCAGGTCGAGCGCACGTTCGAAGCGCTCGACGGGCCGTTCGACGTGGTCGATCCGGAGGTGTTCGCGCCGGCCCCGCAGCCCGAGCCGCGCCGCCGCGCGTCGTCGGCGTGGCAGCTCGACGCGCGCGACAGCCACACGGTGGTCGCCGTCAACCGCCTGCTCGCCGCCGGTGTGCCGGTGCGTTGGGACGGTCGCGCTGCCTACCGCGTCGAGCAGTCGCCGGAAGCCACTTCGATCCTCGCCACCGCGGCGCAGCAGCTCGGTGTGCACGTGCACGAAGTGCGCGGCGGCGGTGCTTCGCACGCGCTGCAGCCGGCGGTGCGCCTCGGCCTGTTCGACGTCTTCGGCGGCCACATGCCGACCGGCTGGGACCAGTGGCTGTTCCAGGAGTTCGGCTTCCCGGTGCAGCAGGTGTGGGGTGACCGCGTCGAAGCCGGCGACCTGCGGCGCGACTTCGACGTGCTGGTGTTCCACACCGGCCTGCCGGGCCCGCGCGATCTGCAGCGCGCCGCGCAGCGCCGCGACGAGGTCAAGATCGCGGAGCTGAAGACGGCGCTGCCGCCGTTCGAGGACTGGAGCAACCTCGAGGCGCGTGCCGTGCGCCTGACCGGCGAGAAGGCGATCCCGTCGGTGCGCACGTTCGTCGAGCAGGGCGGCACGCTGATCGCGCTCGGCGGCGAGGTGGACAAGGTCGTGCGCCACTTCGGCCTGCCGGTGCAGGTCGGGGTGTACGTCGCCGACGAGACCGCCGAAGGCGGCACGCGGCGCGCGCGGCGCGAGGAGTACTACGTGCCCGGTTCGCTGCTGGCGATCGAGGTCGACACCAAGCACCCGATCGCGCGCGGTTGTTCACCCGAGCTCGCGGCGATGGTCGACGGCGACTCGCTGCCGCTGCAGGTGACCGAAGCGAACGCGCGCATCGACGTCGTCGCGCGCTTCCGCAAGCAGGACACGCTGGTCAGCGGCTGGGCGATCGGCGAAGACCACCTGCGCGACAAGGCCGCGGTGCTGTGCGCGCACGTAGGCCTGGGCCGCATCGTGCTGTGCGGCATCGACGCCACGTATCGCGGCCAGCCGCTCGGCACGGCGAAGCTCGTCTTCGGCGCGATCCTGACCTCGGTGCGGTAGAACCTCTCCTTCGCCCCACGACCCCTCCGCACCCGCATGTCGCTCCGCTTCACCCTTCCTGCGTTCCTTCTCGCCGTCGCTCTCTTCCCCGCGGCGGCGTTCGCCCAGAAGCCCACGTTCGAGTGGCAGAAGCGCAGCGCTTCGATCGACTACGGCTCGGTGCCGGTCGGCAAGCACACGCTCGCCGAGCTGCCGGTCGGCAACGCGTGGCGCCTCGGTGGCAACCAGCAGACGGTGCTGCGGCTGTCGATGCCGGCGATCGTCGGCGAGACGGTGGTCGCGCCCGGTGCCTACGAGGTGCAGCTGCAGCGCACCGCCGAGGACAAGTGCGCGCTGGTGTCGGGCGACGGCCTGCGCGTCGAAGGGCCGCTCGGCAAGCCGGCGAAGCCGACCAAGAAGCTGATCATCGACTGGCAGAAGGACGGTGCGGCGAAGGCGTCGGCGCAGGCGGCGAAGCTCGTCGTGCAGTTCGGCGAGAACGAGTGGTCGGGCGCGATGCTGTTCCCCGGCAGCAAGACGGTGCCGGCCGGCGCCTGGAAGCTGACGGTGTTCTCGCTGCCCGCGTCGCTGCTGGCGGCGCGCGACAGCAAGCCGGTGCCGGTCGCCGTGCTGCAGAAGGACGACGAGCACGCGTTCAACCTCGTGCTCGGCAAGGACGACGTGAAGCTGGTGCCGTGGAGCACCGCCGACACCAAGGATCGCCACGGGGCGGCGGCCGCGCCGGCGGCGGCGGTGGAAGGCCACAAGGGCACGGTCGAAGCGCTGACGCTCGACAAGCCGGCGAAGCGCGAACAGCTCGAGCACCTGAAGGCGAGCCTCGCCAAGGGCGAGCTGATGGTCGAGCTGGCGTTCGGCGACGAAGCCGTGCGCGTCAAGGTGCCGGAGCCGAAGGAAGCGAAGGACGGCAAGGGCAAGTGAGGCCGTTGTCGTGCGCATGGTTGCGTGGGGGCGCTCCGGCGTAGTCTGCGCACGATGACGACGACGTTGGCGGTGGCGATGATGGCGCTGCACGACGACCTCGCGCAGTCGCTGTTCGCGCACCAGGTGGCCCTGCTCGACCGCGACTTCACGCGCGCGGCGAGCACGCTGCAGCGCTTCCGCACGCAGCTGCTGGCGCATGTCGACGACGAAGAACGCCACGTGCTGCCGCACTACGAACGACTCGGCGGCGACGCGACCGACGCACCGACGCGGCTGTTCCGCGGCGAGCACCAGAACCTGCACAAGTTCGTCGACGAGTTCGTGCAGCGCGTCGAGGCTCTGCGGCAACGGCCCGACGACGCGGCGCTGCTCGAACTGCTCGACCGCCAGGCGACATTCAAGAACCTGCTGCTCCATCACGACCTGCGCGAGCGCAACATGCTCTACCCGTTCCTCGCGGCGCGGCTGCCGGCGGCGCAGCAGGCGGCGATCCTCCAGGCGCGGACGTGGTCGGGCGGCTAGGCGGCGGGTAGACCAGCGGGCATGCATCGCTGGCTCCTTCGCGCTTTCGCTCGGATCGCTCCGCTGTTCGTCGCCTTGGCTGCGTTCGCGCGCGCGCAGGAACTGCCGCCGCCGCAGGACGTGCCGGTCGGTGCCGGGCCGGCGATGGTCGTGCAGCTGCCGGCGGCGCACGACGCGACGACGTGGGCGCCGATGCTGGTGCTGTGGTCGCGCGGCGGCGACCTCGCGGCGGCGCGTGCTTCG
>CANGSN010000235.1 GCA_947455805.1 Planctomycetota bacterium | reverse complement strand
TGGAAGATCGCGGACCTGCAGCAGCTGCCGGAGTGAGCGGCGGCGCGCGGTCGACCCGCGCGCCCTTCTGCCGCCCTCGGCGTGCCGACCTCAGCGGATCGATTCCGTCGCCCGCACGACGACCTTGGCGCCGCGCGGCAGGATCTTGAACAGCTCGGCGATGTCGGCGTCGAGCATGCGGATGCAGCCCGCCGACGACATCGTGCAGATCGTGCCCGGCAGCGTCGTGCCGTGCGCGCCGAAGCCGGTGTAGGTGTCGTGCAGGAACTTGATGAAGTACTCGCCGAGGATGTTCTTCGGGTGCCCGTAGGGATAGACCTGCCCGTCGGGCGACGTCCACGCCGGCTGCGCCTGCTTCTCGCCGACGGTGAACTCGACCAGCGGCGTGTGGTCGTTGGCGCCGTGGCCGACCCAGTAGAGCCGCAGCAGGTGCTCGCCGACGTAGATGGCGAAGCCGAAGCTCCGCTTCTCGAGCACGCCGGTGATCGGGCTGACCGGGATCTTGACCTTCTGGCCGATCTGCAGCGCGTTCGGGTTGTGGATGCGGTTCAGCACCGCGATCGTGCCGTCCTCGACGGCGAGGCCTTCCTTGCGGAAGCGCTGCGCGATGCGCGCCAGCGAGTCGCCGCGCGCCACCGTGTGGCTGCGAGCGCCGGTGACGTTGCCCGGATCACACAGCCAGCGATCGACGCGCACCCGGTGCTGCTTGTAGGCATCGTCGACGAACGCGCGCGCGACCTCGTCGGCCTTGGTGATGCGTCCGCGCAGCATCAGCGTCAGCAGCTGCGTGCCGGCGGGCACCGCCTGCGCATCGGCCAGAGCCATTGCCGACGCCACCGCCTTGCTGGCGACGCCGCGGCCTTCGGCGCTGTGCAGGAACGCGTTGTCCGGGCCGAGCGCCGCGAACAGCTGCGGGAAGTCCTCGCCGTTCGGCAGCAGCGCCTTGGTCAGGCGATGGCGTTCGGAGCCACCGCTGCTCGAACCGCCGGTCGTCGCCAGCAGCGCCCAACCCTGAGCGATCGCCGCCGGTTCGCGCTGTGCCAAGCGCGGCAGCAGGTCGTCGAGGGACGGCAGCTCCTGGTTGTTCGGCAACGCCGACTCGCGCGGCTGCTCGGTCGCTGCCAACGGATTGGCGACGGGCGTGGCGATCACCGGCGTCGCGCCTTCGCGCAGACCTTCGAGCGGCACCTGCGAGGTCGAAGCAGGCGGCGCCGCGTCGGCCCCGCTGCGCATCGCAGCATCGGCGGCACCGCTGGCGCCGCCCCAGAACCACCAGACCAACGCTGCGATCAGCAGCACGGAAACGAGTCCACGCATCGCCACCTCCGCCTCGCGCCGACCGGGCGCGACCGCCGCGGCACCCCTGACCGGGGGCGCCATCATCTGCTCCGGGCCCGGCGGCGACGTTCGCCGCGCAGTCCGAAGGGCCGCACCGTAGCGCGACCACGAGAGAAATCGAGAGGCTCCGCTCCACCTGTGCCGTCGACGGAGGCCGTGTTGAACCCTACGGTTCAGGTGGGCTCCCCCCGGAGCATTTGGGAACGGGCCGGCGGCGCCGCACGAGGCAGCACCGTCTCCTTATCCCGCCTGGCCCTGAGGTCGGAACCCGGGGAATGGTCATCGGTTCAACTTTTTGGCCCGCATGCAGCTCGAACACTGCAGAGCGGAGCTTCCCGAAAGATCGGCGCGGAACGATAGCCCACGATCGCCGCCGCCCAACGCGGAAAGTTCGCGCGATGCAGGAGCCATGAATGGCCGTGGGGCCAGGAACACGACGCAGCGGGGCCGACGGTGCCGATCTCGGGGTCGATGGGTCCCGCGTTGCGGCGTCCAAGCAAGTCGGTGAGGCGGGGCGCCCTTGGGCGCGCCGCCTCACTGCCAGCGGTTCTTGGCGATCGCCGCCAGCACCATCTCGGCCGCGGCCACCGCGGCGACGCCGTCTTCGCCGCTGACGATCGGCCGCTCGCGCGTGCGCACGCAACGCAGGAAGTCGGCCAGCTCCTCCTGCAGCGGGTTGCCGCTGTCGAGCTGCATGTTCTCGACCTGCAGCAGGCCGTCGAACACGAACTTCCACAGGTCGCCCATCTGCGCCTTGTCGAGGCGCTCGACGTCGAGCTGCTGGAAGTCCCAGCCCGGCGCCTTCTTCACCACCATGCCCTGCGCGGTCTGGAAGTCGAGGCTGGCGTAGCCCTCCTTGCTGAACACGCGCATCTTGCGCATCGGCTTCAGTGCGACGCGGTTGGCGGTCAGGTGGGCGACGGCGCCGTTCTCGAACTTGATGATCGCCGACGCCATGTCCTCGGCCGGCGTGAACACCGCACCGCCGAAGGCTTCGACCGAGACGATGCGGCTCTTCACCAGCGCCAGCACCAGGTCGAGGTCGTGGATCATCAGGTCGAGCACGACGCCGATGTCCGTGCTGCGGAACGAGAACGGCGCCAGCCGGTGCGACTCGATGTAGCGCGCGCTCTGGCCGATCGCGGCGATGCCGCGCAGCGTCGGGTTGAAGCGTTCGACGTGGCCGACCTGCAGCACGCGGCCGTGCTTCGCCGCCAGTTCGACCAGCGCCTGGCCATCGGCGCTGGTGCGCGCGATCGGCTTCTCGACCAGCACGTCGACGCCGTGCTCGAGGAAGAACGTCGCCACCTCGCGGTGCAGCTTGGTCGGCACCACCACCGACACCGCGTCGACCTTGCCGAGCAGGTCGCGGTGGTCGGCGAACGCCGGCACGCCGTAGGTCGCGGTCGCGAAGTCGCGCGCCGCTTCGGTCGGATCGGCGACGGCGACCAGCTCGCAGTCGAGCGCCTTCAGCAGGCGCGCGTGGTGCTTGCCGAGGTGGCCGACGCCGACGACGGCGATGCGGACCTTGCTGCCGCGCTGGTTCTGGCTCTGGCTCTGGCTCTGGCTCATGCCGGACCTACGCGTCGACGAGCGTGAACTTCAGCTCCGCCTCGGCGACGAGGCGGCCGGCGACCTTGGTGCGCGCGCGCACGTGGCCGAGCTGGGGCTTCGCGCGCAGCGTCTCGACCTCGATGCGCAGCTGGTCGCCCGGCACCACGGCACCGCGCATCTTGACCTTGTCGATGCTCCACAGCACCGCCAGCTTGCCGGTGTTCTCGAGCTTGCGCAGCAGCAGCACGCCGGCCAGCTGCGCCATCGCCTCGAGCTGCAGCACGCCCGGCATGATCGGCTGCTCGGGCCAGTGCCCCTGGAAGAACGGCTCGTTGATGGTGACGTTCTTGATCGCCACCGCGCGCTGGAAGCCGTCGAGCTCGATCACGCGATCGATCAGCAGGAACGGATAGCGATGCGGCAGCAGCTTCAGGATCTGCCGGATGTCGAGCCCGGTCTCGGTCGGCCCTTCGCCCTGCTCCTGCTCGCGCTCGCGCTCCTCGAGGATGCGCTGCACCAGCGCCATGTTCAGGCCGTGGCCCGAGCGCGTGGCGATGATGTGGCAGTCGAGGTCGAGCCCGCAGTTGGCGATGTCGCCGATCAGGTCGAGGATCTTGTGGCGCGCCAGCTCGTCGTCCCAGCGCAGCGTGTTGGCCTGCGGGCCGTTCGGGCCCATGACCAGCGTGTTCTGCGGCGTCGCACCCTTGCCGAGGCCGGCGGCGCGCAGCGCCTCGACCTCGTGCTCCATGACGAACGTGCGCGCCGGCGCGATGTCGCGCTCGAAGTTCTCCGGCGTCAGCTCGAAGGCGACGATCTGCTTGGCGCCCGGCGAGGTGCCGTTCTTCTGCTGGTAGTCGAGGTGGTACTCGACGGTCAGCTTGCCGGTGCCGGGCAGCGCGACGATGCTGGCCGAGCCCTCGCGCACGTAGATCGGCGACTTCACCGCATACGACGGCCGCGGCGAACGCGTCTCGACGGTGCCGGCGTCGCGCAGCGCGCGGAAGAACTCGAGCGAGGCGCCGTCGAGGCCCGGCACTTCTTCGCCGTCGATCTCGACCTGGGCGTTGTCGATGCCGAGCGCGAACATCGCCGCCAGCAGGTGCTCGCAGGTGTAGACCTCCGCGCGGCCGTCCTGGATGCAGGTGCGGCGCTGCCGGGCCTTCATGTTCGAACCGTGCGCGCGCACCGCCGGGTGCTCTTCGAGGTCGGTGCGCACGAACTGCACGCCGGTGCCGGCCTCGGCCGGGCGCACGACGAGCTTGATCTCCTTGCCGGAGTGCAGGCCGGTGCCGCGGTACTCGACCGCCGACTTGACCGTGCGCTGCATGCGGGTCGGAACGACCGGAACCGGAGCGGTGGCAGCCACGCGTTACTTGCTCCCCTGCTGGGTCTCGGCGGGCTTGCCCGCACCGTCCTTCTTCTCCGCGTCGGTCTTCGGCGAGTCGTTCTTCGGCGGCGTCGCCGCCTTGTCGCCGTCGCGCGGCACCATCAGGTACTTGATCAGGTCCGGCGTCAGATCCACTTCCTCGCTGGCGAACCAGACCTGCTTGTTCTCGAAGGCGCGCAAACGGCCCGTGGTCGCGCGCTGGCCCGTGATGCCGGCGGGCGGCTGCGGCACCTGGTGCACCCGGAGGACGAGGCCGACGCCACGCGCCTTGGCGACGACGGGAATCGCCTTCTCGAGGTCCTCGAACACCGCCAGCATCGCCTTCTGCTGCTCGGCGTCGAGCTTCTCGTTCAGCGCGTTGTAGAGGAACTTGCCTTCCTGCTGCGTGATCTCGAGCTGGAACTGCGCCTGCTTGCCGTCCTCGGAGTCCGGGTTGGTGATCTTCACCGCGCCGCGCGCGTCCTCGAGCTTCGCCTGGAACTGCTTCATCCGTTCCTCCGCCTGCTTGCTCATCACCTTCAACCGCTCCTGAAGCTCGATCCAGCGCGGGTAGTTCTCGATCGCCTTGTCCAGGTCGACGACCCCGACCATCGGCGCTGCCGGCTTGTTGCGCCCGGCCGCGGCCTCGCTCGCGCTCGGCGCTGGCTTGGCCGGAGCGTTCGCATCCTGGGCGGAGAGGAAGGGGCCGGCAACCAGAAGGCAGGCCACGGCGAACAGGTGCTGCGTGCTCATGCGGAAGACTTGGGCGCGGACATGCCCAGCGGGGCAAGGTAGCGATCGCGCCGGGGAAAGACCACCGCGGCGACGGCCGCGATGGTCCCCGTTCAACCGTGGATCGCCTGGCGCAGGTCGGCGAGCAGCACCTCGGCGCCCTCCAGCCCCACCGACACCCGCAGCAGACCGTCCGGAATGCCAGCCGCCGCGCGCTGTGCCGGCGTCAACGCCGCGTGCGTGGTGAACGCCGGCAGGGTCGCCAACGACTCGACGCCGCCGAGGCTCGGCGCCCGTGCGATGTGCTGCAGCCGGTCGAACGCGGCCCGCGCCCCGGCGAGCCCGCCCCGCACCTCGATCGCCAGCATGGTGCCACCACCGTGCATCTGCGCCTTGGCCAGCGCATGGTCGGGGTGGTCCGGCAGGCCCGGATAGGTCACCGCGGCGAGGCGGCCCTGCCGCACGTCCTCCTGCAGCGCCTGCGCGATCGCCAGCGCCGCCGCCT
>CANGSN010000234.1 GCA_947455805.1 Planctomycetota bacterium | reverse complement strand
CCTGCTCGAGGTCCCACCCGATCGTCTGGCCGACCTGCGCGCGAACCTCGGCGACGTGCCGTTCGCGGTCGTCGGCGAAGTGCAGAAGGAGCCGTTCGTGCGCATGCAGCACGGCAGCACGCCGCTCCTGGCGATGCCGGTGTCCGAACTGGAGGCGGCCTGGAAGCGCCCGCTCGATCTCGACCAGACGCTGGTCGCAACCGTCGGAGGTGGCAAGTGAGCTCGCCCAAGGTCCTGGTGCTGCGCGCCCCCGGCATCAACTGCGAACGCGAGACGCACCACGCGTTCGCGCGCGCCGGCGGCGCGCCGGAGTTCGTGCACATCCAGCAGCTGCTGGCCGACCCGAAGCGGCTCGACCAGTTCCG
This sequence comes from Planctomycetota bacterium, assembly GCA_947455805.1. Lineage (GTDB taxonomy): Bacteria > Planctomycetota > UBA1135 > UBA1135 > UBA2386 > UBA2386. Next base: position 5,159 of record CANGSN010000234.1, on the reverse strand, counting down.
CATGGTCGTCGTGCCCGGCGGCTTCTCGTACGGCGACGACATCAGCTCGGGCCGCGTGCTGGCGCAGGAGATGAAGGCGCAGCTCGGCGACCGCATCCTGCAGTTCGTCGCCCGCGGTGGCCTCGTGCTCGGCATCTGCAACGGCTTCCAGGTGCTGGTGCGCCTGGGCCTGCTGCCGTGCACGACCGACAAGCTCGAGGAAGAGGTGACGCTGACGCACAACCTCAGCAACCACTACGAGTGCCGCTGGGTCACGCTGCAGACGACGAAGTCCCGCTGCGTGTTCCTGCCGGCGGGCCTCACGCTGCGCTGGCCGGCGGCGCACGGCGAAGGCCGCCTGATCGCGCGCGACGCGGCGATGCAGCAGATGCTGCTGGCCGAAGGCTACGCGACGGCGCTGTACGTCGGCCCCGACGGCAAGCCGACCGAGCAGTACCCCCACAACCCGAACGGCGCGCCGCTCGGCTTCGCCGGCCTGACCAACCGCACCGGCCGCGTGCTCGGCGTCATGCCACACCCCGACCGCAGCTACCTGCCGACGCACATGCCCGAATGGCGGCGCACGCAGCTCGAACGCGGTGCCTTGCCGGAGGACGGCGATGGCATGGTGGTGTTCCGCGAGATGGTGCGCGTCGCCAAGGCCGAAGGCTGAGCGGCCCACGGAGCCCGATCCATGCACCTGACGGATCCGAACCAGTTGCCGCCGTCGTGGGGCAAGGACTCGCGCGACCAGAACGAACGGCAGTTCCTCGCCGGACCGCGCAGCCGCCTGCGCGAGCTGTGGCGCGCGTTCCGCATCTTCGGCGAGTTCATCAAGGGCTTCCGCGCGCTGCACTTCCTGCCGCCGTGCGTGACCGTGTTCGGCAGCGCGCGCTTCGGCGAGGACAACCGCTGGTACAAGCTCGCGCGCGAGGTCAGTGCCGGCATCGCCCGCGAAGGCTTCACCATCATGACCGGCGGTGGGCCCGGCATCATGGAGGCGGCGAACCGCGGCGCGCGCGACGTGGGCGGACTCAGCGTCGGCTGCAACATCACGCTGCCGCACGAGCAGAAGCACAACCCCTACCTCGATCGCTTCGTCGAGTTCCGCTACTTCTTCGTCCGCAAGGTCATGCTGGTGAAGTACAGCCACGCCTTCGTGGTCATGCCGGGCGGCTTCGGCACCATGGACGAGCTGTTCGAAGCGGCGACGCTGATCCAGACCGGCAAGATCCAGGACTTCCCGCTGGTGCTGATGGGCGTCGACTACTGGCGGCCGATGCTCGAGTTCCTGCGCACGTCGATGGTCGGCGAACGCACCATCGCCGCCACCGACCTCGACCGCATCCTGGTCACCGACGACGTCGCCGAAGCGGTCGCCTACGTGAAGGCCGGCGCCATGCGCCACCTCGGCGGCCGCATCCGGGCCCGCAAGGCGAACGTGCTGCTCGGCGAGAGCACGCCGAAGCGCGGCTGAGAGCACGAGCCGCCGCGTGCCCCACCGACCCGGCGTCAGCCGCGGAAGTCGGCGCTGCGGATGCCGTACTTCGTCATCAGCTTCTGGAACGCGCTGCGCGCCATGCCGGCCTCTTCGCTGCAGTGCGTGACGTTGCCCTGGTGCTTCTTCAGCAGCGCCTCGACGTAGCTGCTCTCCAGTTCGGCGATGGCGCGCGCCTTCATCTCCTGGAACGTGCCGCCGGCCGCGTCGCCGCCGGTCGCCAGCATCGCCGGCTCTTCGCTGCGCACCTCCGAGGGGAAGTCGCCGAGTTGCAGCTCCGGCGCATGGCCGAGCGCACAGGCCCGTTCGATCGCGTTGCGCAGCTGGCGCACGTTGCCGGGCCACGAGCAGCCGCGCAGCGCCGCCATCGCGTCGGGTGCGATGCGCTCGATGCGGGCCGGCGCGCCGAAGCGCTGCAGGAAGTGGCGCACCAGCGCTTCGACGTCCTCGCGGCGATCGCGCAGCGGCGGCACGTCGATGCGCACGACGTCGAGCCGGTAGAACAGGTCGGCGCGAAAGCGCCCCTCTTCGACCTCCTTCTGCAGGTTGCGATTGGTCGCCGCGACGATGCGCACGTCGACGAGGCACTGTTCGTTGCTGCCGACCGGCCGCACCGAACGCTCCTGGATCGCACGCAGCAGCTTCGGCTGGAACGCCAACGGCAGCTCGCCGAGTTCGTCGAGGAACAGCGTGCCGCCGTCGGCGACCTGGAACAGACCGGGCTTGCTGCTGGTGGCGCCGGTGAAGGCGCCTCTCTGGTGGCCGAACAGTTCGCTCTCGAACAGCTCGGTCGGGATCGACGCGCAGTCGACCGGCACGAACGGCTTGTCGGCGCGCGCACTGCTGTCGTGCAGATGGTGCGCCAGCAGCTCCTTGCCGGTGCCGCTCTCGCCGAGCAGCAGCACCGACGCGTCGGTGCGCGCGGCGCGCTCGAGCATCGCCACCACGTCGCCGAACGCCGACGAACGGTGCACCAGCTGGCGGCCGGCGAGGCCGGAGCGCAGACGTTCGCGCAGCCCTTCGTTGCCGTCCTTGACCTGCCGGTGCGCCAGCGCCTTGGCGACGCGCTCGACCAGCGCCTTCTCGTCGTACGGCTTCGCCAGGTAGTCGAAGGCGCCGAGCTTGATCGACGCCACCGCCGCCTGCAGGTCCGGGTGCCCGGTCAGCAGCAGCACCTCGACGTCGGGGTCGCTGCGCTTGACCGCCGTCAGCAGTTCCATGCCGTTCATGCGCGGCATGCGCACGTCGCTGACGACCACCGCGAACGGCTCCTGCGCCATCAACGCCAGCGCGTCCTCGGCCGACGTCGCCACCTTCGCCGTGTAGCCGGCCCGCTGCAGGAAGAACGCGTTCAGCTCGGCGAGGTCGCGTTCGTCGTCGACGACCAGCACCCGCGGTGCAACCGTCATCCGGACACCCGATCGCCGCCCTTCTGCGCGCGCTGGCAGTCGCGGCAGCGGCCGTGGATGCGCAGGCTGTGGCGCTCGATGCGGAAGCCGATGCGCTTGGCCGCGACCTCCTGCCGCCGCTCGAGCTCGTCGTCGCGGAACTCGAAGATGGAGCCGCAACCGAGGCACACCATGTGGTCGTGGTGGTCGTGGCCGAGCACGTGCTCGAAGCGGCGGCCGCCGTCGCCGGTGTCGAGGCCTTCGACGAAGCCGGCCTCCTCGAGCACCGCCAGCGTGCGATAGACGGTCGCGCGCGAGACCTTGGGGTCGATGCGCCGGCACAGCGCCAGCAGTTCCTCGGCGGTGAAGTGCTCGTGGCTCTGCAGCGCCGTGCGCACGATCGCCGCCCGCTGGTTCGTCCAGCGGAAGCCGCGCCGGCGCAGCGCCGCCTCGACCACCTGTTGTTCCTGGTCCAGCTTCACGACGCCCCGACCATAACGACGGACCGTCGTCCGCTCACGCCCGCGCTCCGATGTCGCGGCGATAGTGCATGCCGGCGAACTCGATCTGCTGCAGGGCCTCGTAGCAGCGGGCGCGCGCCGCCGTCGGGTCCTTGCCGAGCGCGGTGACGGCCAGCACGCGCCCGCCGGCGGTCACCAGATCGCTGCCGAGGCGCTGCGCCGTGCCGGCGTGGAAGACCTGCAGGTCCGGGCCCTGGGCGACGCGGTCGATGCCGAAGATCGGCGTGCCCTTCTTGTAGTCGCCGGGATACCCGGCGGCGCAGGCGACGACGCAGACGGCGACGCGGTCGTCCCAGACCGGAGCCTGCTGTTCCTCGAGCTTGCCTTCGGCGGTCGCCAGCAGCAGCGGCAGCAGGTCGCTCTTCAGGCGCATCAGCAGCGGCTGCGTCTCCGGGTCGCCGAGCCGGCAGTTGTACTCCAGCACGCGCGGGCCCTGCGGCGTCAGCATCAGGCCGGCGTAGAGGAAGCCCTGGTAGCGGCGGTTCTCGCGGTTCATCGCGTGCACCGTCGGGAACACGATCTGGCTCTCGATCTGCGTGCGGATGCGCGGCAGCACGTGCACCGGCGTGATCACGCCCATGCCGCCCGTGTTCGGGCCCTTGTCGCCGTCGCCGACGGCCTTGTGGTCGCGCGCCGGTTCGAGCGGCACGATCGTGCGGCCGTCGGTCAGCGTGATCAGCGACACCTCGTGGCCCTCGAGGAACTCCTCGAACACGACGCGGTTGCCGGCGTCGCCGAAGCGGCGCCGCTCCATGCACTCGTGGATCGCGGCGCGCGCCTCCTCGTTGTTCTTGCAGACGGTGACGCCCTTGCCGGCGGCGAGCCCCGACGCCTTGACGACGATCGGACCGTCCGGCCGGTTGTCGACGAACGAGCGCGCCATGGCCAGTTCCTCGTAGACCCAGAACGACGGGCCGGGGATGCGGTGGCGACGGCACAGCTCGCGCGCGAACGCCTTGTTGCCCTCGATCTCGGCGGCGGCCTTGTTCGGCCCGAAGCACAGCTTCTTCTGCTTCTGGAACTCGTCGACGATGCCCTCGCACAGCGGCGCCTCGGGGCCGACGACGGTCAGGTCGATCTTCTCGTCGATCGCGAAGCGCAGCAGGCGCGCGATGTCGTCGGCCGGGATCTCGACGTTGTCGGCGACCAGCTTCGTGCCCGGATTGCCCGGCGCACAGAACAGGCGCTTCACCAGCGGCGACTGCCGCAGCTTCCAGCAGAGGGCGTGTTCACGGCCGCCCGAGCCGACGACGAGTACGTTCATGCGCGAAGGAAACGGGAGAGGCTACGGAGTGCCCGGGCCTACCGGTAGCACTTCGTCGCCGACGTGCTGGCGGCGTGCCGCGGGCGGCGCTTGCATGCCGGCCATGGACACGATCGTGGTGCTGAACCAGGACCAGATGGGCCACGGCGATCGCGCGCTCGGCCAGAAGATCCTGGGCACGTTCCTGAGGAAGTCGATCGCGCTGCCGGAGTTCCGGGCCATCCTGCTCTACAACGCCGGCGTCAAGCTGGTCGCCGCCGATTCGCCGGTGCTGGCCGAGCTGCGCCTGCTCGAGGAACGCGGCGTCGACCTGGTGCCGTGCGGCACCTGCCTGTCCCACTTCGGCGTCACGCCGGCGGTCGGCAAGGTCGCCGACATGGACGCGATCGTGCGCGAGATGGGCCGGGCCGCGAAGGTGGTCACGCTGTGAGCCAGCGCCGCCGTTTGTCGTGGCCGGGCATCGTGCTCGGCCTGCTGCCGGCCGTGATCGCCCTGCTCTGGGTCGGTGG
>CANGSN010000233.1 GCA_947455805.1 Planctomycetota bacterium | reverse complement strand
GCGCACGCGGCCCTCGGCGCGCGGCCGGTTCAGCAGGCGCGCGGAGTCGACGGCGCGCTGCAGCGACGCGGGCAGGCTCACGAACTGGCCTCGCGGCGCACTTCGGCGCAGATGCGTTCGAGCACCTCGCGCGGGTCGTAGAGCAGCCGGCCGCTGCCGGTCTCGGCGCGAACGCCACCGCGGGCGACGGTCGCGTCGGCGACGAAGCGCGACGCGGCGACCTCGTCGGCGAGTTCGGGCATGCCCTGCAGCTGCTGCTGCACGGCGGCGAGGTCGTGCGGGTTGAGGCGGACGACGAGGTCGGACTTGCTGCTCCCATGCACGCAGTCGCGCAGGCAGCGCACGACGGTCGGCGTCGGGTCGACGAGGCCCTTGTCGAGCGAGGCACCGACGATCTCGCGCGCGATCGCGAGGCCGAGTTCGACGGCGATCGCGGCGACTTCGTCGAGACGCGAACCCACCTGCTGCGGGATCGCCTCGACGGTGCGCTTGCCGGTGCGCGCGAGGTCGACCAGCGCCTTGGTGGCCGCCTGCCGCTGCTCCTCGCGCACCTTCAGGTCGAGCAGCTGCGCCACGCGCCCGGCCTGCGGCGCGCCGCCGGCGAGCCGCCGCGTGTGCAGGCGGATGCCCAGCAGGGGCGCATGGAACGGCACAGTCGTGGTCTGCGTCATCGCGGGCTCCGGTTCGGTTCGTTCACACCATCTGCTCGGCGGCGCCGCCGGCCTTGATCTCGCCCTTGTCCATCAGGTCGCGGATCATCTTCAGGATCTCGTTCTGCGCGGTGAGCACCTCGGTGAGCGGCGTCGGGCCGAGGTTGTCGCGCTCCTCGCGCACCATGTCGGACGCGCGCTTGCTGAGGTTGCCGAGGATCGACTGCTCGACCGGCGGGATCGCCGCCTTCAGCGACACCGCCAGCTGCCGGCTGTCGACGGCGGCGAGGATCTTCTGCATCGACTTCTTGTCGAGCTTCTGGATGTCGTCGAACGTGAACATCTCCTCGCGGATCGCGCCGGCGATGTTGGCGTCGGCCTGCTCGATCTTCTCGAGCACCGCCTTCTCGCCGCCGCCCAGGTTGTTCAGCAGCGACGCGGCGGCCTTGACCCAAGCCTTCGGCTCGCTGCGCAGGGTGGTCAGGCCGAGGTCCTTGACCTTCTTGCGCATGACCTCGAGCACGCGCTGCACGACGTCGGCCGGCGTGCGGTCGAGCGTGGCGACGCGGTGCACCAGGTCGGCGCGCAATTCTTCGTCGAGGAACTTCAGCACCTCGCCACCCTTCTTGCGGTCGAGGTGGGCGATGAACACCGCCGAGATCTGCGGGTGCTCCTCGGTCAGCAGGTTGGCGAGGTCCTCGGCGGTCAGCTGCTCGAACATGGCGAACGGGCGCTTGGCCAGGATGTCGCTGTTGGCGCGCCGCGCGACGTCGCCGCTGCGCTGCTCGCCGAACGCGCGCGACAGCACGTTGCGCATCAGGCCGCTGACGTCGCCGAGCGCCATGCCGCCCTGGCGCATGCGTTCGACGGTCTTCTGGTAGACGCCGCGCACGGTCTCGCGGTCGATCGCCATCTCCTGCAGTTCCTGCATCGCGCGCGTCACCTTGTCGACGGTGTCGTCGTTGAAGTTGCGCAGGACCTTCGCGGACAGCTCCTGGTCCAGGGACAGGAGCAGCATCGCGATGATCTTGTCGATCGACAGGTTCTTCGGTTCGGCAACCATCGTCGGGGGTTCTCAGGTCACGCCTTCTGTTCCGTGAGCCAGGCCTCGAGCAGCTTCGCCAGCGCCGCCGGGTCGTTGGTGATCGAGCGTTCGATCTCGCGCCGCATGCGCTTCTGCAGATCCTCCGGCGTCAGGTTCTTCTCGTCGACCTCTTCCTTGGCCGCCGGCCCGCCGGCGGTCGCGGCGACCGCTTCGCCGCCACCGCTGCGCTTGAACAGGCCGCGCAGGAACATCACGACGACGAACACGCCGAGGATCTGGCCGACGGTCGGGCCCCAGCGCAGCGCCAGGTCGCCGAAGCTCGGGCCGGTGCCGACCTCGGGGCCCATGTCGATCGGTGCGAACTCGCCGACCAGGGTACTGAACGAGTCGTCCTTGTCGCGCTGCTGGTTCCAGCCGGCGATCGCCTTGACGACGTTCTTCAGGTCCTCCTCCTTGAAGTCGGCCGACTTCTTCAGCGCCGGGTCGTAGACGAGGGCTACGGTGACGCGCTTGATGTCGGGCATCGACTTGCCGACGCGGCGCTCGCCGATCTCGGTGACGAACTCGCGGTCGCGCGTCTCGTTCTTGCTGCCGCCGCCGGTGCCGGGGTCGCCGTTGGCGGCGGTCGCCGGCTTGGTCTCGTCCTTCTTGACCTTCTCGCTGCGCACCATGGCCTCGGTCGGCAGCACCTTCTCGCTGCGGATCTCCCACGCCGAGTCGAGCTCGACGGTGATGGCGACGTTGGTCTTGCCCGGCCACAGCTGGTCGAGGCGAGCCTGCGCCATGTTGGTGCGCTCCTCGCTCAGGTCCCGCTGCATCTTCAGGAACTCCGACGTGCCGCCGCCGCCTTCGCGGTCGGGGTCGAAGCGGAAGCGCTGGTTGCCGGCCGAGCTGACGACCTCGATGTTCTGCTGCGGCACGCCGAGCTGCGAGCTGGCCAGCGACGATGCGGCGCGCGCGACCGAGTCGAACGGCACGCCGTTCTTCAGTTTCAGCACGACGGTGGCGCTCGGCTTGTTCTCGTCGTCGCGTTCGCGGAACGCGGCCTGGCGGCGCGGCTTGTTGGCCGTGACCGTGACCTGCAGCACGCCGTCGAGCTGCGCGATCGCCGACTGCACGCTGGCGCGCGACGCGGCGTCGAGCTTCCACTGCTTGGTCTCGGCGTCCTCGATCAGGCTGAGGCCCCCGCCGACCGACGGCGTCGCAGCACCGAGCAGGCCCTTCTCGAGGATCGCCGAGTTGGCGAGCCCGATCTGGCCGCGCTCGACCAGCAGCGAGCGACCGCTCGGGTCGGTGATGTAGCTGACGCCGGCTCCCGCCAGCGCCGACTTCGCCTCCTTGATGTCCTCGGCGGTGCGCGCCGTGAACACGGTCTCGTAGCTCGGTCGCCCGGCGTACCAGACGATCGTGCCGAGGCCGACGACGGTCGCCAGGGTGACGGCGGAGACGACGAAGCGCTGGCCGGCGTCGAGACGCGCCCAGATGCCCTTCATCTGCGCGAACAGGTCGTTGAAGAAGCTACGCATGGTTCACATCACCGAGCGGGACAGCTTGTCCCAGGCGTCCACCAGCTTGTTGCGGACCTCGAGCAGCAGGCTGAACGCCATGTCGCTCTTGTTGGCCGCGATCATCACGTCGTGCAGCTCGACTCCTTCGCCGAGCATCATCCCGCGCACCTTCTGCTGCGTGTCCTTCTGCAGGGAGTCGACCGTGTCGATCGCCTCGCCGAGGAAGCCGTCGAAGCCCTTGCCCTCGACCGTCTCCGAGGTCGTCGACGCCCGCAGCGGCACGTTCTCGCCCACCTTCGGCGGGTCGATCATGTTCGGTCCGCGCTCGGACATCGCGCGCATCACTTCCTTCTGGAAGCGCCCGATGTCGAAGCCGCCGATCGATCCGAGGTCGAATCCGGTCATGGCCTAGCGCCCTCAGCGACTCATGTTGGTGATGGTGTTCTGCAACATGCCGCGGTAGCTCCGCAGCGCCGTCAGGTTGGCGTCGAAACTGCGTTCGATGACCTGCATGTCGACCAGCTCCTGGAACAGGTCGACGTTGCTGCCGAGCACCTTGCCGCTGGCGTCGGCGTCGGGGTGGCCCGGTTGGTAGAAGACCGGGAACGCCGTCTGGTCCTCGACGACCTTCGCCACCTGCACGCCGTTGGCGATCGCGTCGACGCTGCCCATCGTGGCGTTGCCGCCCTTCTGCGCGTCGAGCAGCATCTCCTCGAACACGATCTGCTTGCGCCGGTACGGCTCCTTCTGCGCGTTGCCGGTGCGATGCATGTTGGCCAGGTTGCTGGCCACGACCTCCGCACGCTGCAACTCGGCGCGCAAACCGGCGCCGGCGATGTCGAAGCCGCGGAACACTCCCTGCATCGGGTCGTTCATCGGGATCACCTGCCTTGGATGGCCTTGCTGACGGTCTGGAAGTAGGAACCGACGCGGCGCGTCATCACGTCGTGGAGGAGCGCGGTCTTGCCGAGGATCGCCAGCTCCTCCATCAGCACGACGTTGTTCTGGCCGGGCTCGCCCGACTCGTCGCGCTCGGTCACCGGCGCCACCGACGAGGCGTCGCGGCCACGCTCGGTGGCTTCGCGCACGAGGTCCTCGAAGCGGACCGTGTAGCGCTTGAAGCCCTCGACGTGCTGGTTGGCGACGTTGTGCAGCGACGCCTTCGTGCGTGCACTGAGCACGTCGAGGATCTGCCGGGAGAACGCCGTGTCGCGATCGGGATCGATCATGGTTTTGCCTGCTTTCCGCTCAGGCATCGGCGCGCGACCGTCCTCGCCTTGAGACGGGGAGTTGGCGACCTTGCCGACAGCCCCCTGCCGGCTGTGCGAACGCACTCCGTCGCGGAAGCCGACAGTGCGTTCTTCCCGAGGTCGAGGCCGGGTGCCTCGCTATGCTCCCGCCCCGTGATCCCGGCCCAACCCGCCGCACTCGCTTCGTCCGCGACCGGCGCACGCCCCTCCCGACCGACCTTCGTGCAGCTGGCGCTGCCGGACCCGCGCGAGCAGATCGCCGCGATCCACCAGGGCCTAGGCGCGGCGGTCCCCCACATCGCCCCGCGCTTCTTCTACGACGAGCTCGGATCGCGGCTGTTCACCGCCATCACGGCGCTGCCGGAGTATTACCCGACCCGCACCGAGGCGCAGCTGCTGCGGCAGCACCTGCCGGCGATCGTCGCCGCCGCCCCGGTCCACGGCGCCACGCTGGTCGACCTCGGCGCCGGCAACTGCGAGAAGGCCGCGAGCCTGTTCGCCGCCGTGCACCCGCAGCGCTACGTCGCCGTCGACATCTCGGTCGAGTTCCTGCGCGAGTCGCTGGACCGCCTGCAGCGCCTGCACCCGACCGTCGACATGGTCGGCGTCGGCACCGACTTCTCGCAGCAGCTCGAACTGCCGCCGACGCTCGGCCGCCAGCGGCGGCTGTTCTTCTACCCCGGCAGCTCGATCGGCAACTTCACGCCCGACGAGGCGGTGGCGTTCCTGCGCAGCGTGCGCGCGCACCTGCTCGACGGCGGCGCCCTGTGGATCGGCGTCGACCTGCAGAAGCCGAAGGCCGTGCTCGAGCTCGCCTACGACGACCCGCTCGGCGTCACCGCCGCCTTCAACCGCAACGTGCTGCAGCACGTGAACCGCCTCGCCGCCACCGACTTCGCGCTCGCCGACTGGCGCCACGTCGCGCGCTACGACGAGGCCCTCGGCCGCATCGAGATGCACCTCGAGGCCGTGCGCGACGTGGTCGTTCGCTGGCCGCACGGCGAACGGCGCTTCGCCCGCGGCGAACGCATCCACACCGAGAACTCGTACAAGCACACGCTGCCGGGCTTCACCGCCCTGCTGGCGCGCGCCGGCCTGCGCACCGT
>CANGSN010000232.1 GCA_947455805.1 Planctomycetota bacterium | reverse complement strand
TCGGAGAACGGCACGAACACGTAGTTGCGCGAGCCGGACGTGTACCACAGCCGGATGCCGGCACCGCGGTCCTTGGCTTGGGCGTCGACGAAGCGCAGGCCGTCGACGCGCTCGACCAGACGGCCGTCCTTGACGACGCCGATCAGCTTGTTGCCGTTCTTCAGTCGCACGGCCACGCGCACATGGCTCTGCACCGACCGCCCTGCGTCGAGGCCCTCGCGCATCTGCGCGGCACGTTGCTCGACGCGCGCCTCGTCGCGCTTCTGCTCGCCTTGCTGAGCAGGTGCCGGCGTCTGCGCGACCAGGGGAACGGCGACCGCGAACAGGGACAAGGCACGACGCAGGTTCATGCCTCGGTATCGGCAGGAACGGCGGCGCGACTCGATCCCCGTCCCGAAGCGGGACCGGCCGTCAGGTCCGGTCCGTCCGGCGCCGATAGACCCGCGAGCGTCGGAGGCTGCCCGCCGCCACGGAGACAACCATGGACCATTCCGAAGCTGTCCTCACCTCGCCGCATGGCCGCGCGCCGAACGTCGATCGTTCGGGCGAACGCGGCGTGGCGCTGGTGATGGCGATCATGTTCACCATCATCGTCGTCGGCATCACCGTCACCGGTGCGCTGACGCTGCGCGCCCACCAGGCCAAGACGCGCGTCAGCTTCGTCACCCACGGCCAGGCGGTGCAGTTCAGCAAGTCGGGCCTGATCGAAGCGCTCGGTTGGCTGCGCAAGCAGACGTCGCAGCCGGTGACGACGTTCGCGCCGGTGCTCGACATGGGAGTGGCGCCGCCGATCATGGACACCATCGATTCCGGCATCGGCATCGTGCGCGAGTTCGAGATCACCAACTCGATCTGGGGTCGCTACGAGGTCTGGAAGCAATGGGACGCCGACCCCAACGCGACCCGCCTCGCGTGGCGTCAGCAGATGCAGTGCGAGGACATCTCCGACCTGCGTGGCGACCTCGCACCTGGTTCGGTGTGGCGCCTGCGCAGCATCGGCTACGTGTTCCGCCGCGTCGATCCGAACGCCGCCTTCAACGAGGCCCCGAACCAGGTGCTCGGACAGGACATGACCGAGGTCGAGACGCGGCGGCTCGCGCTGCAGCCGCCCGGCCAGGCGGCGTTGTGCACCCGCACCGGCAGCACCACCCAGGTGCTGACGCGCGGCAAGATCGTCGGCGGTTCGCTGGGAGCTGGCGTCTTCTACCGCCAGGGCACCGGCTCGATCACCGTGAGCGGCACCGGCGCCAGCATCAGCGGCACGCCGTCGCAGTCGGCCTCGTCGACCTACGACGACACGTTCGAGGTCGTGTTCGGCGTGTCGCAGAGCGAACTGGCGGCGATGGCCGACTACTACGTCACCAGCTCGGCCGACTTCCCGAGCCCGGTGCCGATCGACAAGGTCGTCCTGAGCACGAGCGGCATGACCTTCACCGCGGCGAAGCCGCTGAAGGGCACCGGCGTCGTCGCCATCATCGGCAACACCACGATCGGCCAGGGCACCTACTCGGCGTTCTCGGGGCTGCTCTACGTGCAAGGCAACCTGACCGTCCGCGAGCCGTGCGAGATCCAGGGCGCGGTCGTCGTCACCGGATCGGTCACCGTCCAAGGAGCGTCAGACTGGGTGACGCTGACCTACGACGACTCGATCCTGGCGCACCTGCGTCAGGAGGTCGGCACCTACCGCCTGTCGAGCGCGATCCAGCGGCCGATGGCGAGGGACGACTGAAGCAACGCTGGCGGCGTCAAGGCGCCGCCGGCGGTGTCGCCACCCGCGGGCTGCCCTGCAGCGCTCGCGTGAGCGCCGCCGCGAGCCGTTGCCGATCGATCGGCTCGGCGAGGATCTCGAGCCCGGCGTCGACGAGGTCGCGATGCGTCAGGCGGCCGTCGAGGTAGCCGCTGAGGAACAGGATCGGCACGTCGGGCCGCACCGCGCGCAGCGCGTCGAGCAGCAGTTCGCCGGCACCGCGCACGACCGTCAGCAGGTTGTCGAAGTCGTGAGCGATGCCGCCGGCCAGCTGGCCGATGCTCTCCATGCGCTGCAGCTGCCTCTCGAGCCGTTGCGGCTCCTGCTGTGCCGCCTGTTGGCGGCGCAGTGCGTCGCTCGGTTCGACGGTTCGGTCGGCGACGCGTTGTTCGAGGTGCTGCTGCGCCTCCACCAGCTCGCGCGTACGTTCGTCGACCAACGCCTGCAGCCGTGCCGCCCGACCGGCCGCGCGCCGTGCGCCGAAGCGCACCAGCAGCAGTGCCAGCAGTGCGGCGGTGCCGATGCCGACCGGCCACACCCGCGGCTGCTCCCACCACGAGCGACCGACGTGCAGCTGCATGCGCAGGATGTTGCCGGCGGGTGCACCGTCGGCATCGACGATCGACGCTTCGAATACGGCGTCGCCCGGCGGCACGGCGACGAGGCGCACTTCGCAGTCGTAGGTCGGCGCGGACCATTCGTCGTGCACGCCCCGCAGGCGCCAGCGAAAGCGCTCCTTGGCCCCATGGTCGAATGCGCAAGTACCGAGGCGGACGATCGACGAACGCACGCCGAGCGGCAGCGTGATCGCCTCGGCGAACGGCAACCGGAGATCGCCGACGATCAGCTCGTGCACGTGCTTCGGCAGGTCGCGCATCGGTGGCGACAGGTGCCGTGGGTCGAGCTCGTACAACGCCTCGATGCCGACGAACCACAAGCTGCCGTTCGCGGCAGCGACGCAGCCCTGGTAGCCGCCGTGCATCTCGGCCGGGCCATTGCCCGGAGTGCCGAGCACCCGGCACGCCAGGCTCGCAGCCTTGCCGTCGGCGACCGCGGCGAGCTCGGCTCGTCGCACCATGCACAAGCCGCGGGGTCCGACGACCATGCAGCCCTCGCCATCGCGACGCACCAGCCCCGGCTCGCATGCGATCCACTGGGTGCCGACGGCGTCGACGAGCAAGGTGCGCAGCGGCCGGAACGCGTCGAGGGCCGGATCGCGTTCGAAGTGCGAGCCGACGCGGCGGAACAGGCCGTCGGCGGGCCGCCCAGGCCGGTGGACAGCGACCGACGCCCGTGCCACCATCGGCGGGAGGGGCGAACGGGTGCCGGGGCCGCCGCTCGCGGCCCCCGCCACACAGCACCTCTCGCATTGCCGCGTCCGCCTTCCCACCTTGCCGCCATGCATCCCATCGCCCACGGCTGCGTCGTCTCCCTGTCGCTGGCGGCCTCGCTCGCGGCGCAGAGCCCCTGGCTGAACGGCGAGTTCCGCGCCTCCCCGGCCGACAAGCCGGCCCTGCAGATCCTGGTCGGCGACTTGACGCGGCGCTCGACCGGCGACGTGCTGCTGCACGAAGCCACGGTCCGCAACCAGGCGACGACCGTGTTCGAGCTGTTCGCGCAGGATGCCGACGGCCGCATGCTGCGGGTGCAGTCGCCGGCCAGCGGGCCGTGGACGGGGCCGGTGCCGGGACCGCTGTTCCTGACCGGCACGCCCATCGCCGTGCCCGCGACCCAGGATCCGGCGGCCATCGTGCAGCTCGACAAGCTGAGCCTCGACGCCGACGGCCGCTGCGACGACCTCGTCGCGCTGACGTCGACAGGCAAGTTGCTGGTGTTCGGCAACCGCGGGCAGTCGGCCTACGGCGCTGGCTTCCCCGACCTCGACAGCAACGGCGCCTACACGCTGTACGACTTCGCCGATCCGAACAACGGCTTCGGCATCGCCAACCTGCATCCGATCTACTCGTGCCTCGCCACCGGCGACTTCGACGGCAACGGCGGCGTCGACATCGCTGTCGGCGCCTTCGGCCTGTCGAACGTGGGCGTGGTCGGCGTCGGCGGCGTCACGCACACGTCGTTCGGCCTGTTCGTGTTCTGGTGCCGGCACACGCAAGCCGGAAGCACGATCGTGCCGCTGCCCGGCGACTTCGTGCCGGTGCCGCAGCAGATCGACCTCGGGCCCGCGGATGCGCTCGACCTCGAGTGGAGCAGCGGCAACGGCCCGGGAGTCGTCGGCAGCCCCGGCACGCTGCACGTGCTCGCCCAGGAACAGTGCACGCCGATCAGCCTGGTCGGCGTGAGCTCGATCTTCAGCTTCCGCTTCGGCCTCGTCGACGCGAGCGGCCAGGCGCCGCAACTGGTGCCGGCGAACCAGGTGCAGACCCCATTGTCGTTCCCCGGGCGGGTGACGTCGCTGGCCGTCGGCCGGCTCGATGCGGATGCGCTGGTCGACTTCGCCGTCGCCGGCAACTCGTCGGCCTGCGTGCCGCTCGGTGCTGCCCAGCCCTGGCTGCAGTTCCTGCCCGGTCGCTCGCTCGTGATCCCGCCGACCGCGACCTCGCCCGCAACGACGTGGGTGGCCCCCGATCCGGCGTTGCAGTGGCTGCAGCAACCGCCGCACGCCGCCAACCTGGCCCTCGACCTGCAGGGCCTGCAGGTGCTCGATGCCGACGGCGACGGCCAGCTCGACCTCGGCGGCCTCGTCGCCTACGGCGCCGACCCGCAGGAGAACCCGGCGGCGAAGACCGCCGACTACGTCACCTGGCTCGGCCCGCTCGCGCCGGGCTCGCCGCGGCTGGTGCACGCGACCAACGTCTTCTTCCCGCTGCTCTACCGGTTCTGGAGCGGCGCCTACCCGCACTTCCTGGCGGCGCCGAAGGCGACGCAGGTCGCCGACTTCGATCGCGACGGCCGCGACGACGTGTTCGTCGCCGGCGTGGCCCAGCTCGCCGCGTCGGCCATCGACCCGTGGCCGGCGGGCGGCGGCGTCGCCGTGCTGAAGAACGTGCCGACGACGGCCGTCGGCACCTACGTGCGCGACTACGGCACCGCCGAACTCGCGCCGCAGGGCCCGACGGTGCGCGAGATCCTGGTCGACCTGGTCGGTGGCCGACCGGTTCCCGGTGCCGAGTTCGATCTCGAGGTCGCCGGGCTCAGCAGCGGCCAGCTGGTGGCGTTCTTCTTCGACACCGCGGCCAGTGCGCTGACGGTGCCGACGCCGACGCTGGCGGGGCCGACGAAACCGCTGACGATCCACGCCCTGCCGCAGTTCGTCTGGTCGCTGCACGTGGTGCCGCCGGGCCCCACCGCGCTCGGGGACGTGCACTCGCACCGGCTGTCGATCCCGTTCGACCTGCCGGGCAGCGCGGCGCTGGTCGGGTTCCAGGCCAACGTGCAGGCCGTGCTGTTCGATCCGGCGCAGGGCGCGTTCTTCGGCTCGCAAGGGCTCGAACTGCTGGTCGGCAACTGAACGATTCGGCGGCCATGGTCGTCGGTGCGGCCGGGCCTGCTGCCCCAGGCGACCCCGCACCCGTTCGCGCGTTCCCGCGCTACCGCCAGCCGAGATCGTGGACCGCCACCGCCGCCATGACGAAGGCGGCCGAACCGTAGAACTGCGAGTCGCTCGCCAAAGCACTCTCCGGGCTGTCGCCGACCTGCTGCACGAAGCCTACGCGGCCGTCGGCGTCGACCGCGGCATGCAGCGCCGCCCAACCGGCGCGGATCACGGCCTCGTAGTCCGCGCGCGCCAGCACGCCGGACTGCACGCCCCACGCCGTGCCGAAGACGAGGAAGCCGGTGCCGCTGGACTCCGGCGACGAGGACGCGGACGCGGCGA
>CANGSN010000231.1 GCA_947455805.1 Planctomycetota bacterium | reverse complement strand
GCCGAGCAGCGTGATCGCCGCGTCGTCGACGCCGATCTCCTCGCGGCACTCGCGCCGCGCCGTGGCGTCGATCGTCTCGCCGTCCTCGCGCATGCCGCCGGGGAACGCGAGCTGGCCTCCGTGCTGCGGCGCCGAGTTCGGCCGTTGCACCAGCAGCACGTGGTCGCGGCCGCCTTGCACGACGAGCGGGCACAGCACCGCCGCGCGCCGCAGCGAGGTCGGTCGCCAGTCGCCGATCGGCGGCAGCTTCTGGCGCAGCAGCGCGTCGAGCTCGGGGCCGTTCGGGGTTCGTGGGGCGGACGACACGGAGCAGTGCTTAGCGCCGCGGCTTGTCGGCGACCAGCAGGCGGGGGAGCATGCGCCGATGGTCGAAGGCATGGGAACGGTCGCGCATCGCCGGCTCGTCGGCATGGTGGCGTGCGCGATGGTGGCGTCCGGGGGCGCAGCCCAGGTGCCAGGAACCACGCCGCCGCTCGCAGCTCCGCAGGCTCCACCGGTGCCGGTGGCTTCGACGCAGCCGGGAGCCTGGTGGGCATGGCTCGGGCCTGCGTCGGGGAACGATGCGGTCAGGTCGCTGCGCTTCCGGCCACCGGCCTTGCGCGCCACGATGTTCGCCGATGCGCTCGCGGCGAGCGAAGTGCGGGCGGATCCGGCGCTGCGCGACCGGGTGCTGCTGGTCGTCGCCGCGTTTCCCGAACAGGCGTCGGCGCTGGTGGCCGAGTTCCTGGCCGCGGAGCCGCCGGCGAACGAACGCGACCGCAGTCCTCGTCGCGCTTCGAAAGGAGCTCTGGCGTTCGTGGGAGCGGTCGCGGAACGAGCCACCGCTGCGGAGGCCGCGCGGCTCGCCGCATGGATCGAGGCGCTCGGCTCGCCCGAGGTCTGGCAGCAGCTCACTGCGGTCGCTGCTTCCATTCCTCATCGCGAGGACGGTGGGCCGGCGTGGTACAAAGCGAACACCGTTTTGGCCGCGCACTTCGTGCTCGCGAGCCAGCAGGTCGGTCTGATCACGTGGCCAGAGCCTCCGGGATCTGCCAACCCACCTGGGCCAGGCCCCATCGAGAATCGCGACCCGCTGCTCGAGTTCTGGCTCCGTCGCTGGCACTACTTGGATGCCCCGCCGAAGGCGCCGCCGCGGTGGTTCGCCGGCGTGCAACTGCACCGCCGCGACATCGACGGCCTGCCCGCGATCGAATTCACGCTGCGCCCGGCCGACCCGTCACCCCGCTGACATGCACGTCCACCTGATCGACGGCACCTACGAGCTCTACCGCAGCTACTACGGTGCCCCGCCGGCGCAAGATCCGAACGGCCGCGAGGTCGGCGGTGTGCGCGGCCTCTTGGCGAGCCTCGTGTCGCTGCTGCGCGAGCCCGGCGTCACGCACGTCGGCATCGCCTTCGACACCGTCATCGAGTCGTTCCGTAACGAACTGTTCGCTGGCTACAAGACCGGTACTGGCATCGAGCCAGCGCTGTGGGCGCAGTTCCCGCTGGCCGAACGCGCGGCCGCGGCGCTCGGGCTCGTCGTGTGGCCGATGGTGGCGTTCGAGGCCGACGATGCACTGGCGACGATGGCGGTCCGTGCGGCGGCGATGCCGCAGGTCGAACGTGTGTTCGTCTGCACGCCGGACAAGGACCTGGCGCAGGTTGTGCGCAGCGATCGCATCGTGCAGCTCGACCGCAAGAAGCAGCTCGTGCTCGACGAAGCGGCGGTGCGCGCGAAGTTCGGCATCGCCCCGGCGTCGATCCCCGATTGGCTGGCGCTGGTCGGCGACGACCAGGATGGCATTCCGGGGCTGCCGCGCTGGGGTGCCACGTCGGCCGCTGTGGTGCTGGCGCACTACCAACACCTCGAAGCGATCCCGGATGCGGCGGCGGACTGGACCGTGCGCGTGCGCGGCGCCGAAGCACTGTCGACGGTGCTGCGCGAGCAGCGGCGCGAAGCCGAGCTCTACCGCACGTTGGCGACGCTGCGCACCGACGTGCCGCTGGCCGAGGACGTCGAGGCGATGCGCTGGCGCGGGCCGAACGCCGAGTTGGAACCCTTCCTGCGCGAACTCGGCTACGAGCGCTTGCTCGAGCGGGTGCCGCCGCCGCGCGCGTGAGGTGCGCAGGCTCGGCGTGCATCGAACTCAGCGCACCTGCAGCACCGCGACCTTCAGATACCGCGTCTCCGGACACTCGAGCGCCACCGGATGGTCGGCGCCGGCCCCGCGCAGGTAGAGGATGCGCGCATCGCGCCGCGCCGCCGCCGCCGCGTCGCGCAGCATGCGCACGAACGAGTCCTCGCTGACGCTGCCCGAGCACGAGCAGGTGACGACGAGGCCGCCGCGCGCGACCTTGTCGAGGCCGAGGCGGTTGAGGTCGAAGTAGCGGCCCATGCCGGTCTCGAGCTCGTCCTTGTTGTGGATCCACTTCGGCGGGTCGAGCACGATCAGGTCGTGCGCGCCGGGCTGCGCCTCGCGCAGCAGTTCGAACGCGTCGCCATGCACCGCGGTCAGCGTCTGCTTGTTCTGCGCGGCGTTGGTCTTCGTCTGTTCGACCATCGCTTCGTCGAGGTCGGCGGCGACCACCTTGGCAGCACCGCCGGCGATCGCGTTCATCGCGAAGCCGCCGCTGTTGCAGCACAGGTCGAGCACGGCGCGACCGCGGCTCAGCTGGCGCACCAGCCAGCGGTTGTCGCGCTGGTCGGCGAAGAAGCCGGTCTTGTGGCCGGTGCCGGCCTGCACCGCGTAGGTGAGGCCGTGTTCGCGCACGGTGGTGGTGACGGCGACCGGGCGCGGCAGCTTCTCCATGCCCTCGCGTTCGGCCCAGTCCTTGTCCTGCAGCAGCACCAGCTTGCTGCCCGGATACTTGCGCAGCAGCCATTCGCCGAGCGGCTCGAGCTGCTGCAGCATGCCGAGCGACGCGACCTGGGCGACGAACGCATGGCCGAGCTTGTCGAGCACGAGGCCCGGGCAGCCGTCGCCCTCGGCGTGGATCAACCGGTAGGCGTCGGTGACGCGCGGCAGCGCCAGCGCTTCTTCGCGCAGCTGCACGGCGCCGTGCAGCGCCTGCAGGAAGTGCGCGCGCACGTCCGGCACGATGTCGTCGGCGAACATGCGCAGCGCCAGTTCGGCGCGCGGATTGTAGAAGCCGGTGCCGACCAGCGAGCCGTCGCGGTCGCGCACGAGGCAGGCCGAGCCCGCCGGCAGCGGCTGCTCGGGCTTGGTGATCATCTTGCGATAGAACCACGGATGGCGGCCGTGCACGCGCACCTTGAGGCGCAGCTCCGGCAGGCGCGCGGCCTGGCCCTTCGGGCGGTTGGCGTTCGGCCGGCTCGCGTGCGGGCCGCTGCCATTCGGATGGTTCTCGTTCGGTCGGCTCACGTCGCTTCGGCTCACGTTCGGTTCAGCGCCCGGTCTTCACCGGCGCCTTCGGGGGCGTGGGAGTGTGCCGCGGATCCTTCTTCATGCGAGCGAGCAAATCGTCGATCGCGGCGTCGAGCTGCGGGTCGCGGCCCTGCAGCAGCGACGGCAGGTCGTTGTCGACGACCCGGTCGGGGCTGACGCCGGTGCCTTCGATGGTCCATTCGGGGCCGGGCTCGGTGTAGCCGAACTCGGGCACGTTCACCGTGCCGCCGTCGAGCAGCGGGCCGTGGTCGGTGATGCCGACGACGCCGCCCCAGGTGCGCTTGCCGAGCAGCGGACCGAGGCCGGCGCGGCGGAACGCGGCGGCGAACAGGTCGCCGTCGCTGGCGGTCGTCTCGTCGATCAGGCAGGCGAGGTGGCCGGCGAACAGCGCGCGCGGGTACGGCGTGAAGCCGTCGTGGCGGCCGAAGCTGCACAGCAGCAGTTCGCGCTGCAGCCGGTTCAGCAGCATCTGCGAGACGAAGCCGCCGCCGTTGCCGCGGGTGTCGATCACCAGGCCCTGGCGGTCGCGCTGCGGGTAGTACTGGCGCACGAACTCCCGCAGGCCGGCCGGGCCCATGTCGGGCAGGTGCAGGTAGCCGAGCTTGCCGTCGCTGCGGGCGGCGACGTGTTGCCGGCAGCGTTCGACGAAGGCGTGGTGGCGCAGGCGGCTCTCGTCGCCGATCGGCTGCAGCACCACCTGGCGGGCGCCGTCCTGCTGCGGCCGGCGGTTGACGGTCAGCGTGACGGCGCGATCGCGTTTGCCGCGCAGCAGGCGGTACGGCTCGACCTCGGGCAGCAGGTCCTCGCCGTCGATCGCCAGCACGTAGTCGCCGGCGGCGAGCTGCACGCCGAGAGCCGTCGCCGGCGAACGGCAGCCCGGGTCGTCGTTGCGGCCGGCGAGCACCTGGTCGATGCGGTAGCGGCCGCTGTTCTGGTCGAACGCGAACTCGACGCCGAGCAGCGCCGTGCGCGGCCGCGGCGGCGCCGTGGGATCGCTGCTGGCGACGTAGGCGTGGCCGACGTTCAGTTCGGCGATCATCTCGCCGAGCACGCAGTCGAGGTCGCTGCGATGGCGCACGTGGGCCACGAGCGGCGCGTACTTGTCGCGCAGTGCCTCCCAGTCGTGGCCGTGCATGTTGGCGACATAGAAGAAGTCGCGGTAGCGCCGCCAGACCTCGTGGAAGATCTGCCAGTGCTCGTCGGCCGGCACGCTGTCGACGACCAGCTCGGAGAGATCGAGGCGGGTGCCGGCCTTGCTGCCGCCGTCGCCGTCGAGCGCGAACGGCCGCACCTCGTAGCCGTCCTTCGTCTGCAGCAGCAGGTGCGTGCGATCGGGCGACACGGCGACGTCGGTGACCGCGTCGGCGATGGTGCCGAGCTTGCGGCTCGCCAAGGCGAACGCGCGCACCGACGCCGGTGGGTCGTCGTCGCGGCCCGGGTGGCGCAGTGCCCGCACGAGGCACAGCAGGTGGCCGTTGCCGCAGGTGAGCCCGGCGTAGTCGTCGAACGGCAGCGGCAGGCGCTCGATCCGCGCGGCGAGGCCGTCCAGGTCGATGCGCGTCGCGGCCGGAGGCAGCGTGGTGGGAGCGTTCGCGGGCGAAGGGGTCGCCGCAGCGTCGTCGGCGGGGGCCTCGTCGCTGCGCACCGGCAGCAGCGGCCCGAGGTCCTTCTGCAGCGCCAGCGCGTAGACGCCGAACGCGCGGTCGAGCTGGAAGTCCGCTTCGTGGTGCTCGGCGAGCCGCGGGTCGTGGCTGCGCAGGCCGAGGAAGAACAGCCGTTCGCCGCGGGCGTCGAACGCCGGCGAGCGGTCGTCGGCGAGCGCTTGCGACACCAGGTGCGTCTGCCGCGTCGCGCGTTCGTAGAGGTGGATCTGCCGGCAGCCGGTCGGGCGCTGCAGCGTGAAGGCCAGCCAGTCCGAGCCCGGCGCCCAGGTGAAGTCGTGCAGCGCGCCGTGCGCTTCGTCGGCGACTTGGACCAGTTCGCCGGTGGTGGCGTCGGCGATCCGCAGTACGCCCTCGGCGTCCGAGAAGGCGAGCCAGCGGCCGTCGGGCGACCACTTCGGCGCGTAGAGGAAGCGCTGCAGGCCCTGCGTCAGCTGGCGCGGCACCTGTTCGCCCTTGTGGTCGACGAGCCACAGCTGCTCTTCGCCGCTGCGGTCGCCGACGAACGCGACGGTGGTGCCGTCCGGCGAGAACGTAGCGTGCTTGTCGT
>CANGSN010000230.1 GCA_947455805.1 Planctomycetota bacterium | reverse complement strand
TGCTGGGCCTGCTCGCCGACGAACGACTCGACGCCAGCTACCTGGCGTTCGTCGCCCGCCACCTCGACCAGCCCGACGAGGGCTGGCGCTGGTGCTGCGGCAGCAATTGCGACCCCTGCGTGCAGCGCTTGGCGAACGTCGTGGACCGCGCGCGGCAGGCTCTTTGCACGCCGCCGGCACCGCCGCCCGGGGATCCCCGACCGGCTTGACGCGGCGTACGGTCCCGGCATGGACACGCACCGACTCGTGCTCACGGCCGAGCACGCCATGCAGCGGAACGTCTTCGTCCTCGCCCCGGAAACCCCGGTTCTCGACGCCGTGCGAGAACTGATGGTCCGCGGCTACTCCGGCGCCCCGGTCGTGCTCGGCCGCGCGGTGATCGGCGTCTTCAGCGAGCGCGACGCGCTGAACGCGATCGCCACCGCGCGCTACGAGGACGAGCCGCCAGGCACGGTGGTGCAGCACATGCGCCGCGACTTCGCCGTCGTCGGGCCGGGCACCGACCTGTTCGAGGTCGCCTCGCTGTTCCGCGAGAGCCCGATCCGCCGCGTGCCGGTCGTCGACACGACGCGGCGGCTGCTCGGCATCCTGTCGCGCAGCGACGTGCTGAAGGCGCTGTCGGCGCAGTTCCCGGACCGGCAGCGCTCGCAGTACGAACGTCTGCAAGCGCACATGGAACAAATGCAGGGCGCGCACTTCTGACCCGCGACCCGCTCCGGCGGTCCGCGTCAGGGTCCGAGCACCGCCGACAACCCGTTCGACGTCGCCAGCAGCAGCGCGTTGCGCGTCGTCAGCCCGAGCACCTGGCAGTGCACCGGCATGCCGGCGAACGCGGCGCTGCTCGGGATCGGCAGCGCGGCGGCGAAACCGCCGCCGACGCTGGCGAAGATCGTCGACGGCACGTCGCTGGTCTGGTAGGCGCGGCAACCCGGTGCCCCGAGCGCCGCGAGGTCGACGCCCGGCAGGCTCGCGGAGCCGAACACCAGCAGGCCGACCGGCGAGATCGGCTCGAGGTTGCTGGCCTGCAGCTGCCAGACGAGCCCGAGCCGGGGCTGCGTGCCGTCGACGGCGAGCGGCAGCTGGTCGGGGCCGAGTGCGACGAACGGCGCCGACGCCGTCAGGTCGCGCGACCCGGTGTCGACCGACACCGGCCCGCCGGCGAGGTTGCGGTTGCCCTTGCTGTAGCCGACGAGCACGGCGCCGACGCCGTTGGCCGCCGGCAGCAGCGTGCGGTAGCGGAACTCGAAGACGCCGTTGCTGCGCAGCGCCACCTGGAACGTCAACGACGTGCTGCCCGCGGTCGGCGTATGTGCGCGGCGGTCGGCGACGCCGAGCCAGGTGACGTAGGCGGCCTGGCCCGACGGGTCGACGTCGAAGTGCACGCCGCTCTGCGGCAGCACCGCGGTGTTCAGCGCCACCTGCCAGTCGCCCCACAACGGCAACAGGCGCGGCTGCAGCGTGTGCAGTTCCGCGGCCGTCGGCGTGAAGTCGCCGCTGATCGACGTCGTCGGCCCGAGGTGCACGAAGCCGTTGGCGTTGGCGTGCACGACGCCGACCGAGCCGCCGGGGAACGGGAACGCGAACGGCAGCACCAGCGCCTGCGACATCGTGTCGTCGGTCATCGCCGCCGGTGTCGTGTGGTTGCTCAGCCTCGGCGCGCTGGTCGGCGCGTACCACGCCGGCGCGCCGAACGACACCGTGTAGCCCGCCGCCCCGTTCGGCGTCGCCATCAGCACCGTCTCGGCGCCGGGCGCGCCGCCGAGATCGCAGGTCGCGAGGCCGGCGAACGCCTCGTAGAACGAGTCGCCGAACGGCCCGTAGCAGCCGGTGCCGAACGTCGTCTTCGTCGCCAGCGGCACGCAGGCGGGGCCGGGTGCGGCGCCGACCGTGTAGCGCAGCGTGCCGTTCCAGGTGCGATCCCAGAACGGCGCCGCGCCGAACGGCGTGTTGGCGATCGCCGCGTCGCCGCCTTGGTAGGTCACGTCGCCGTTGCCGACGGTCACCGCCCCGAAGCTGTTGGTGTAGCGCAGCCCGAGGCCGGCGTGCCGCACGTAGACGCCGTGCGTGCCCGGGGGCAGGAACACGCCGGGGCCGAAGCACACCGGCGACGGCACGCCCTGGCCGTTCGACCGGCACGAGCCGCTGGCGCGCAGCGTCCAGTTCGCGGCGAGTTGCTGCTGGCCGGCGTAGGTGGTCGGCGTGGTCCAGAACTCGATGGCACCGAGCGTGTCGACCGGCGACGAGCTGTGCACGTCGAGGCCGACGACGGTGATGCCGCTCGGGTTGGTCACCGTCAGGTTGAAGAACGACGCGGCGCTGGCGACCAGCCCGTTGTTGCTGTTGAACGGCAGGCTCAGCTGCGACTGCGCGCGGGCCGACGCGAGCAGCAGGCCCAGCATGGCGACGAACGTCGCGGCGGACGGAGCGAGGGCGAGCAGCGATCGGCGGTGGCGCATCGGCGGAGCTTCCAGCCGCAGGCGCGGGACCTGCACCGACCGGAGGGCGGCAAGCAAACGCGGCGCGCCCCTCGAATGGAAGCCGTCGCCGAAGGCAATCCCAGGGCCGGGCCGGGTTCCGGGGCACCTTGCGGCGGCGAGCTGGCGCGCCGGACCCCGGTGGCACGCGACCGCGCGCCGACCTATCGTCGCCGCCCCCATGGACCACAGCACGCTGCGCACGACGCCGCTCGAGAACTTCCCGCCGCCGAGCCGCTGGGACGACTGGGAGGAACTCGACGCCAAGGCCTGGCCGAACCGCGTCACCCGCAAGTTCTCGCTGGTCCCGACGATCTGCTTCAACTGCGAAGCGGCGTGCGGCCTCGTCGCCTACGTCGACCAGCAGGACGGCAAGATCCGCAAGGTCGAGGGCAACCCCTACCACCCGGGCTCGCGCGGCCGCAACTGCGCCAAGGGCCCGGCGACGATCAACCAGATCCACGACTCCGAGCGCATCCTCTACCCGCTGAAGCGGGTCGGCCCGCGTGGCAGCGGCAAGTTCGAACGCGTCAGCTGGGACGAGGTGCTGCAGACGCTTGGCGCGCGCATCAAGAAGGCGATCGTCGAGGGCCGCAAGACCGAGGTGATGTACCACGTCGGCCGCCCGGGCCACGACGGCTACGTCGAGCGCGTGCTGCAGGCCTGGGGCGTCGACGGCCACAACAGCCACACCAACGTCTGCAGCGCCGCGGCGCGTCTTGGCTACACGCTGTGGAGCGGCTACGACCGCCCGTCGCCCGACTACGAGAACGCGAAGTTCACGCTGCTGATCAGTTCGCACCTCGAGACCGGCCACTACTTCAACCCGCACGCGCAGCGCATCATCGACGGCAAGATGAAGGGCGGGAAGCTCGCGGTCTGCGACATCCGCCTCAGCAACACCGCCAGCATGGGCGACTACTGGCTGGCGCCGCGGCCGGGCAGCGAGCCGCTGATGCTGCTCGGCTTCGCCCACGTCATCTTGCGCGACAACCTGGTGGCGTGGGACTTCGTGCACGACTGGGTCGACTGGCGCACCTACCAGCTCGCCAAGGGCCGCAGCGAGGACTTCGCGAGCTTCCAGCGCGACCTCGCCGCCGACTACGCGTTCGCGACGCCGCAGCACGTCGGCGAAGTCTGCGGGCTCGACCCGAAGGTCGTCGAAGAAGTCGGCCGCGGCATCGGCCAGGCCGGCAGCGCCTTCGCCTCGCACGTCTGGCGCAACACCGCCGCCGGCAACGAAGGCGGCTGGTCGACCGCGCGCAACCTGCAGTTCGTCTCGGTGCTGGTCGGCGCCGTCGGCACCATCGGCGGCACCGCCGGCTCCGGCACCAACAAGTACGTGCCGTCGCCATTCAGCAAGCCGCGGCCGCAGGACGTGTGGAGCGAGCTGCTGTATCCGAAGGAGTGGCCGCTAGCACACCACGAACTCAGCTACCTGCTGCCGCACCTGGTGAAGAGCGGCCGCGGTCGCATCGACACCTACTTCACGCGCGTCTACAACCCGGTCTGGACCAATCCCGACGGCGCCATGTGGATCGACATGCTGGCCGACGAGGGCGCGGTCGGGTGCCACGCGGTGCTGTCGCCGACGTGGAACGAGACGGCGCGCTGGGCCGACTTCGTGCTGCCGATGGGCCACGCCACCGAGCGCCACGACCTGATGTCGCAGGAGACGCACGCGGCGATGTGGATCGGCTTCCGCCAGCCGGTGCACCGCGTGCTCGCCGAGCGCCAGGGCAAGCAGGTCACGTGGACCTACGAGGTCAACCCGGGCCAGGTCTGGGAGGAGGACGAGTTCTGGATCGCGCTCAGCTGGCACGTCGACCCCGACGGCTCGCTCGGCATCCGCAAGCACTTCGAGTCCCCGTACCGCCCCGGCGAGCGCGTCACCGTCACCGAGTACTACCGCTGGATCTTCGAGAACTCGGTGCCGGGCCTGCCGGCGGCCGCGGCGAAGGAAGGCCTCTCGCCGCTCGAGTACATGCAGCGCCACGGCTGCTTCCTGGTGCAGGACCAGGTCTACAAGACGCACGAGAGCGAACTGGCGGGACCGTTCGAGGTCGACGAAGCGCGCGGCATCGTCACCAAGGACGGCAAGCTGGCCGGCGTCTTCGCCGGCGGCAAGGCGCGCGTCGGCTTCCCGACGCCGAGCAAGAAGCTCGAGCTGTGGTCGCCGACGATGGTCGACTGGGGCTGGCCCGAGTTCGCCGCCCCGGTCTACGCGAAGAGCCACGTCGACGAGCAGAAGCTCGACCGCGCGCGCGGCGAGATGGTGCTGGTGCCGACGTTCCGCCTGCCGACGCTGATCCACACGCGCAGCGCCAACAGCAAGTGGCTGACCGAGCTGTCGAACACCAACCCGGTGTGGATCCATCCGAGCGACGCGCAGCGCCTCGGCCTCGCCATGGGCGACCTGGTGCGCGTGGCGACGCGCATCGGCTACTACGTCAACGCCGTCTGGATCACCGAAGGCGTGCGCCCCGGCGTCGTCGCCTGCAGCCACCACATGGGCCGCTGGACGGTGAAGGGCGACCAGGTGTCGGGCAACCACTGGCAACTGCACGACGTCGACCTGCGCAAGGTCTCGGACACCGCGTGGCTGATGCGCCGCACGAAGCCCGTCGGTGCGTTCGCCAGCAACGACAAGGACAGCGAGAAGGTCTGGTGGTCGTCGGGCGGCGTGCACCAGAACATGACGTTCCCAGTGCAGCCCGACCCGGTCAGCGGCATGCACTGCTGGCACCAGAAGGTCGTGGTGACGAAGGCCGAGCCGGGCGATCGCTACGGCGACGTCTACGTCGACACCGCGAAGTCGATGGCGGTGTTCGAGGAGTGGATGGCGCGCACCAAGCCCGCGGGCCAACACGGCAAGAACGGGCTGCGCCGCCCGCTGCACCTGAAGCGCGTCTGCCGGCCGACGGACGAAGCGTTCAAGCTCTGACGCGCTGGGCCGGCGCGCATGCACCTCCGGACGCTGGTCGGCACGCTGCTGGCGCTGTGCGCGTTCGCGGCCAACTCGCTGCTGACGCGCCGCGCCCTCGGCGACGGCGCGATCGGTGCTTCTGCCTTCACTGCGATCCGCCTCGGCAGTGGCGCCTTGGTGCTGGCGCTGCTGGCCGGCCGCGGCCGCCTGGTCGCCCGCACGCTGCAACCGCGCG
>CANGSN010000229.1 GCA_947455805.1 Planctomycetota bacterium | reverse complement strand
TTCGCCGTCGACGATGCGGTGGCTCCCGGGCGCGCCACGATGGCGACGCCCGCCCCGCTGCGCTGACGTCAGCGGCCGCCGCGGTCGGTGTCGACGACTTCGCTCGGCGCCGGTGCGGGGTCCGGACGGAACCGTTCGCGGCGGCGATGCCAGAAGCCCCACGCGTGCAACAGCAGCAGCCCGGCGACTGGCACCAGCGGCGCGTCGAAGCATGGCAAGTGCACGACGTCGGCGCCGAGCCACAGCGCCGGGGCCGGCAGGACCACCGCTCCGAGCAGGCCGAGCCACAGCGGCACGAAGCGATCCTGCAGCACGAGGGCCAGCCCGCGGCCGAACAGCTGCACGCTGGCGACGCCGAGCAGCGCGTGTGCCAGCAGGCTCCATGGCCAGGCGACGAACGGGCTGGCGCCGACGACGACCAGCGGCGCCAGCAGCAGCCAGCGCATGGCGAAGAACAGGTAGATCGCGGCGAACCCGCCGAGCCCCGACTTGTCGCGGTGCGGGCGGATGCCGGCCAGTTCGCCCCACCAGGTGGCGATCATCAGGCTCAGCAGCGCGGCCACGCCGAACACCGCCAGCATGGTGGCGTCGCCGAGCCAGGTCAGGAACGAAGCGATCACGCTGCTACAGCCGGAGGCCGCGTCCGCCGTGGCGCCGTTCGTGCGTTCATGCCGGCTCTGGCAGCTGCACGGCGTAGGCACCGCTCTGCGCGTGGAAGGCCATGTGCTGGACGGTGACGGTCATGCGCACCGCCGGCTGCGCCAACGGCCGCAGGCACGCCGCGAGCTCGCGCGGGGGAGCCTGGCCGAGTTCCGCCTGCAGCGCGTCGTAGCGGCCGCAGGAGGTCGCGGCGATCGGCGAGTCGCTCGCCGTGCCGCCACCCGATGCCCCGAGCTGGCGGTAGTCGTTGGTCACCACCAGTGGGCCGGCCGCGTGCCGCAGCGCGTGGCGGCCGGGCGTGCGTTCGACCACGACGCGTTCGCCGCGGCGGATGCCGGTCACCAGCAGCAGGCAGTCGCAAGGCATCGGCGTCGCCGCCAGCGTCGCCACCGCGGCCGCGAAGTCGGGGGCGGTGGCCAGCACCTGCCGCAACAGCAGCACGACCGGCAACGCCACCTGCGGCGACTCGTCGGAGAGCACGGAGTTCAGCGTCACCGCGAAGCGCCCCTTCGCCACCGCCGAGAACACGCCGAGGAACCCCGGCCAGCCGACGGTCGTGAACTCGCCGGCCGGCGCGCCGACGAAGCGGGTCACCATCGTCGCCGAACGCAGCAGGCCATCGGCGGTCCACCAGTCGAGGTTGCGGCCGTGCAGCACGCCGTCGCCGTGGTCGACGGCGAACGCCGAGCAGCCGAGCACGGCCTTCATCGCGTCGTAGTAGCCGCTCGCCAGCAGCACCTGGCGTCTGGGCACCGCCAGCGCCGCCGCCACCGCCTCGTGCTCGGCGCGCAGGTCGGCCGGCAGCATCGCGTCGAGCGTGTCGACCAGCAGGTCCGCCGCCGTGCGCGCGAGGCCGAGGTCGCGTTCGTAGGCGTCGAGCAGCGTGCGCGCCTGCCGCGTCTGCGCCCCGTCGAAGCGCCAGCGTTGCGCGGGCGGCGCCTGCAGGTCGACGGTCAGGTGGGGCTCGGTCTGCATGCGACGCACTTTTCGCCGGCGGCGTGTAGTTTTTCACGGGTGCCGTTCCCCTCTGGGCATGGCCTTCCTCATGACGACATCCCCACGCATTCCCGAGTTGTGCTCTGGCGACGTGCTGACGCGCGACGAGTTCGAGCGCCGATACGAGGCGATGCCCCATGTGAAGAAGGCGGAACTCATCGAAGGAGTGGTCGCCATGGGGTCTCCGGTTCGTCTGCGGCATCATGGCCGTCCCGAGCACCTGCTCGCCGGCTGGTTGGCCTTCTACGAAAGTGCGACGCCGGGCCTGGTCGTCGCGAACAACACGACGGTGCGGCTCGACCTCGACAACGAGTTCCAGCCGGACCTGCTGGTGTGCGTGCCCGAACACGCGGGTGGCCAGGCCCGCATCGACGCCGACGACTTCGTCGCGGGCGCCCCCGAACTGGTGGTCGAAGTCGCCGCCAGTTCGGTCAGCCGCGACCTGCACCAGAAGCTCGCGGTCTACCGTCGCAACGGCGTGCGCGAGTATGTCGTGCACCGCGTCGACGACGCCGCGGTCGACTGGTTCGTGCTGGTGCACGGCACCTACGAACGTCAGGTCCCCGACGCACAGGGCCGCCAGCACAGTCGGTGGTTCCCTGGGCTGTGCCTCGATGTGCCAGCACTGCTGCGCGCCGACCTCGCCGGCGTGCGTGTCGCGGTCGACCATGCGATCGCCGCGGCCGCCGCCGAGCACGCCGCGTTCGTTCAGCGGCTGACGGGCTGATTGCTACCGGCGTCACTTTCTGCGGAAATCGCGTCCAAAGTCACCCTCGTCATTCCCCTTGGGGCATGGCCTTCCTCATGACGACATCCCCACGCATTCCCGAGTTGTGCTCCGGCGACGTGCTGACGCGCGAGGAGTTCGAGCGTCGGTACGAGGCGATGCCCCATGTGAAGAAGGCCGAACTCATCGAGGGAGTGGTCGCCATGGGGTCTCCGGTTCGTCTGCAGCATCACGGGGCGCCGGAGAGCGCCTTGTCCTTCTGGTTGGGTAGCTATGGCGCGGTGACGCCGGGCCTGATCGCCGCGAGCAACACGACGGTGCGGCTCGCCCTCGACAACGAGTTCCAACCCGACCTGCTGCTGTGCGTGCCGGAGCACGCGGGTGGCCAGGCCCGCATCGACGCCGACGACTTCGTCGCGGGCGCGCCCGAACTGGTGGTCGAAGTCGCCGCCAGTTCGGTCAGCCGCGACCTGCACCAGAAGCTCGCGGTCTACCGCCGCAACGGAGTGCGCGAATACGTCGTGCATCGCGTCGACGACGCGGCGGTCGACTGGTTCGTGCTGGTGCACGGCACCTACGAACGTCAGGTCGCCGACGCGCTGGGCCGCTACCACAGCCGTGTGTTCCCCGGCTTGTGCCTCGACGTGCCAGCCTTACTGCGCGCCGACCTCGCCGCCGTGCGCGCCGCGGTCGACCGGGCGATTGCCGCGGCTGCCGCCGAGCACGCCGCGTTCGTGGCGAGGCTGCAGCGCCCCGCCTGAGCCGTCACTGCGGCCGCATGCAGAGGTTTGGTTTCCGTTCGGGCGGCGGCTAGCGTCTCCGGCATGGGCGGTACGTGGTGCGAGGGCCAGCGATGGACCTGAACGAGTTCGTGCAGCGCTTGCGGCGTGGGGGCGACGATGCGCCCGGTTCGATCGACGCCGTGTGGACGCAGCCGCTGCGGCCGGCGCGCATGCAGGCGATGCCCGACTGGCTGCATCCGTCGCTGGTCACCGCGCTGCACGCGCGCGGCATCCAGGAGCTCTACTGCCACCAGCGGCAGTGCGCCGACCTGCTGCACGAACGGCGCTCCGCGGTGATCGCAACGTCGACGGCGTCGGGCAAGTCGCTCGCCTACCACCTGCCGGTGCTCGACGCGGCGATCCGCGACGGGCTCGATGCACGCGCCCTCTACCTCTACCCGACCAAGGCGCTGGCCCGCGACCAGATGGCGGACCTGGAGAAACTGCTGCAGCAGAGCGGGCGCACCGACCTGACGGTCGCGGTCTACGACGGCGACACGCCGCCGCCGGTGCGCCAGGCGCTGCGCGAGCACGGCACGCTGGTGCTGACCAACCCGCACATGCTGCACACCGGCATCCTGCCGAACCACACCAAGTGGCAGGGCCTGTTCACCGGGCTGCGCTACGTCGTCGTCGACGAACTGCACACGCTGTCGGGCATCTACGGCAGCCACGTCGCCAACGTGCTGCGGCGGCTGCGCCGCATCTGCGCGCACTACGGCAGCAACCCGACCTTCTGCGGTGCGTCGGCGACGATCAGCAACGCCGCCGAGCATGCGAAGAAGCTGTTCGAACGGCACGTCACCGCGGTCGACGAGGACGGCAGCCCGCGCGGCGAGAAGCACTACCTGTTCCTGAACCCGCACGTCGTCTCGCAGGTGTCGGGCATGCGCGTGCCGGCGAGCGAAGCGGCGCGCCAGCTCGGCTCGGTGCTGCTGCAGAGCGACCTGCAGTCGATCTTCTTCGCGCGGTCGCGCAACCAGGTCGAGGTGCTGCTGAAGTACCTGCGCGACGACGCGCGCGCACGCGGCATCGACCAGGAGAAGGTCACCGGCTACCGCGGTGGCTACCTGCCGAACCTGCGCCGTTCGATCGAGAAGGGGCTGCGCAGCGGCCAGATCCGCACCGTGGTGTCGACCAACGCGCTCGAGCTCGGCGTCGACATCGGCAGCCTCGACGTCGCCGTGCTGGTCGGCTACCCGGGCACGGTGTCGAGCACGTTCCAGCGCGCCGGTCGCGTCGGCCGCCGCAGCCAGCCGAGTGCCTGCGTGTTCGTCGCGCGCAGTGCGGCGATGGACCAGTACCTGATGCAGCATCCGGGCTACCTGTTCGACGCGCCGCGCGACGCCGTCAGCATCGATCCGGACAACGCGATCATCCTGACCAACCACGTGCGCTGCGGCGCGTTCGAGCTGCCGTTCGACGAGGACGAAGCGTTCGGCGAGACGCCCGACACGCGCGCCGTGCTCGACTTCCTGACGCAGGACATCGGTGTGCTGGTGCACCAGGGCGGGCGCTTCCACTACGCCGACCGCACGTATCCGGCCGACGGCGTCAGCCTGACCGCGGCCGACATGGACAACGTGACGATCCAGGACGTCGAGACGAAGACGATCCTGGCCGAGATCGACCGGCCGTCGGCGATCACCGAGGTCTACCAGGGCGCCATCTACGGCCACCAGGGCGATACCTGGCTGGTCGAACGCTTCGACTACGCCGACCGCCGCGCGTTCGTGCGCCTGATCGACGCCGACTACTACACCGAGGCCGACACCGAGACCGAGGTCAAGATCCTGCACGTGGACCAGAGCCGCGAGCACCCGGCGTACACCGCGCACCGCGGCGGCGTGCACGTCAGCACGCTGGCGAAGGCGTTCAAGAAGATCAAGTTCTACACGCGCGAGAACGTCGGCATCGGCGAGATCCAGCTGCCGCCGGAGGAGTTCGAGACCGAAGCGTGTGCGCTGGTGCTGCGGCCCGAACTGGTGGCGCGCCTTGGCCTGCAGAAGGGCGGCGAAGCGAGCTGCCTGCAAGGCGTCGGCGAACTGCTGCAGGGCCTGGTGCCGCTGTTCGTGCGCGTCGACCCGGGCGACGTCAAGGTGCTGGCCGAAGCGCTGCACCCGCACTTCCAGGCGCCGGCGGTGATCCTCTACGACCGCATCCCGAGCGGCGTCGGCCTCGCCGAGCGCATCTACGACGTGCACCGCGAGATCCTCGACGCGGCGCTGCAGCTGGTGCTGCGGTGCAGTTGCCGCAGCGGTTGTCCGTCGTGCGTCGGCCCGCAGGCGAGCCTCGGCGTGCGCAGCAAGACGGTGGCGACGACGATCCTGCGTGAGATGCTGGCGCCGATGCCGGCGGTGGCCGCGCGCGCGAACCCTGGGCGCGCGAACCTCGGGGAACGCGAGCTGGAGGCCGATGGTCGCGCCGGATCGTGACAAGCTGCGGCGCGCGTTCCGCGTGCCGACGCCGCGCGCTGCCGGCGCG
>CANGSN010000228.1 GCA_947455805.1 Planctomycetota bacterium | reverse complement strand
GCCATCGCCGGGTGGCGCTGCGACCAGCGCACGGTGCGCAGCCACGGCCCGATCGGCCGGGCGGCGATCGGGCGGTGCTGCAGGAAGCGTTCGAGGTCGGCGGCCAGCGCCTCGGCGGTGGCGTAGCGGCGCGCCGGGTCGCGGTCGCGGGCGACAGCGACGATGGTCTCGACGTCGCGCGGCACGTCGGGGTTCTGTTCGCACAACGACGCGGCGCGGCCGTGCAGGATCTGCTGGCGCAGCCATTCGTGGCTCTGGTCGTGGAACGGCGGCCGCAGGGCCAGCAGTTCGTGCAGCGTGACGCCGAGCGCGTAGACGTCGGTGTGTGCGTCGATCGGGCCGTCGACCAGCTGCTCGGGCGCCATGTAGCAGGAGCTCGGCAAGTGCGAGGTCGCGGTGCGCTCGATCCTGAGCAGAGCACTCGCCGAGCTGGCGGCGATGCTGTGAGCCGCGAGCCAGCCAGCGACGCGTAGGTCGCCGGCGGCCCGCTCACCAGCCAGGCCGGCTCACTTGCCCGGCAGGTTCGGCGGCGGCGTCGAGCCATCCGCCGGCGGCGTCGCCGACTTCGGCTTGACCAGGTCGGCGCGCTTGGGCTTCAGCTTGCCGAACAGCGACTGGTCGATGACGTAGTACCACGGGCCGAAGCGCTTGGTCAGCTTGTCGGCCTCCTTGCGCCCTTCTTCGACCTTGCGGTCGAACTCCTCCCACGCCGTGGTGATCTTGCGCAGTTCGTCCTCGAACGGCAGGCGATCGCTGCGCACGTCGGCGCCCATGCCTTCGCCGCCTTCAGCCTTGTCCTCGGCGTGCGAGACGACCGCGTAGGTCTCGCCGGTGACGACGAGGCGGTAGTCCTCGCCCCACGGGTCCTTCTTCAGCTCGGCCAGGAACGCGTCGCCTTCGGCGGGCTTCTCGGTCAGCTTGGCCAGCGACTCCGGCAGCTTGTTCTCGTTCTTGGCGCGGAAGGCTTCGACCGCCTTCTGGATCAGCTCGATCTGCGTGCGCGCTTCGCTGCGCTTGTCGAGCTGCTCCTTCGGCAGCTTGGCGCCGGCGGGCTTCGTCAGCAGCGCTTCGTCGAACTCGGCGGTGACCATCAGGTAGCGGTTGTTCGCCGCCTTCTTGGCATCGCCTTCCTTCGGCTTGTCGTCTTCCTTGCCGCCGACCACCGTGCCCGACGTGACCTCGTCGCCTTCGCCGAGCACCAGCTCGCCGAAGCGCAGCGTGTAGCGCACGCCCTTCTTGGTCTCGAACAGCAGGTCGCCTTCGTTGCTGAACAGCTTGCCGCTCCGGTCGAGGAAGAAACCCTTCTGGGCGAGGCTCTGCGCCAGCATCTGCGCTTCGATGCCGTTGGCGCGCTCGAGCCGCGCCGTCAGGCCCTCGGGCTTGCTGCGCACGCCGACGATCTTGATCTGGCCGAGCGTGTCGCCGATCTCGCGCAGCTGCTCCTCGTTCGACTCCTCCTTGGTGGCGTCGACGCCCGCGAACGACCACTTGCCGGCGTCGTCCTTGCCGACCACGAGCTTGTCGCCCGGCACGATCTGGCCGCGCTGCTCGTCGATCGAGTAGTTGTCGAACGTGATCTTGGCGATGTCCCACGACGACGCCTTCAGCAGGTCGGTCTCGATCCAGTCGGCGAACTTGGTCGACAGCTCGCCGTCGAGCTTGACGCGGTAGACGCGCTTCTGCTTCGGGTGGCGCACGTAGTAGGTGCCGAGCTTGCCGTCGACCTCCTTGCCGACCAGCAGCGACGCCAGCTCGTTGCCAGCACTGTCCTTCATCGTGATCTTGGTGCCGCGGCCCTTGCTGTCGGCGCTGGCGTCGAGCGGATCGACGAGGTTGTAGCGGGCGTGATCGCCCTTGGCGTCGCCGACGACGGTGTCCTTCTTCAGGCCGATCAGCATCGCCGCCGCCTTGCCGACGCGGTCCTTGGCGTCGGCCGGGTAGTTGCCGTGCGACGGGATCGTCCAGCGGCCCTTGTCGTCGCGCTTGACGACGAACGGATAGGCGGCTCCGGCGGCATCGCGGAACTCGACGACCTCGAGCTCGGCGACCATGTCGGACGCACGCTGCTCGACCTTGCCGTCCTTGTCGGTCTTGTCCCTCCAGGTCGGGAAGAACTCTTGGCCCTCGTCCTCGTAGAGGTCGAGGCGACTCGCGCGCGGGCCGGTGGCCAGCGCCAGCAGGGTGAGGACGACCGCCGCACCGACGACGGTCCCGGTCTTGGCGAACTCGTTCACTTGGCACCTCCGATCCGACGGCTCTGGGGCACGATCGCCGCGGCGCGCGACGAGCGGCGGACGAACATCAACAGACCGACCAGCAGGCCCGGCAGCACGCTCAGCACCAGCGCCACGCCCTTGTAGGTGACGTGCACCGCGCTGCGCGCCATGTCGCGGTCGTGCGTCGCCTCCTCGAGGCGGCGCTTCTTCTGCTCCTCGATGCGGCCCTTCTCGTTGTCGAGCTTGCGCTGCTCGACCTGGCGCACTTCGACGATCTTGACCTCCTTGGCCTGCTCGTCGAGCGCGGCGTCGTCGGTGATCTTCTTGACCGCCTCGTCGAGGCGGGCCTGGGCTTCGGCCAGCGCCGCTTCGGCAGAGCCTTCGGCATCGTCCTTCTCCTTGTTCCAACGATCCTCGAACTCGCGCTGCGCCAGTTCGACCGCGTCCAGCTTGCGCAGGATCGGGCGGCGCTTGCGCAGTTCGATCAGGCTGCCGTCGCCGGCCAGCGTGTCGATGCAGTTGAGCACGAAGGTGACGTTGTCGAAGCGCAGGTTCGGATCCGCCATCTGGCGGCGCATCTGGAAGAACTGGTTGCTGACCAGGTCGAGGTCGGCGACGTAGATCACGTCGACGCCCTTCGTCTGGCCTTCGACCGGCTTGCCCTGGATGCGGGCGGCGATCGCCAGATCCTGGTTGCGTCGCTCCGGCCGGGCGTTCGGGTTGATCTGCGGGCCCATGCCGAAGAAGTCCATCTGGAACAGGTTGGACTTGCGGATGATGCCGTTCGGCTCCTGGCTGACCGCCGGCTCGCGCGAGCGCAGCAGCGGCGAGAAGGTCCAACCTTCCTTGCCGGCCGACGTCACGTGGCCGCCCATCAGCACCACGATGTTCTGCAGGCCCTTCGTGATCGGGCTGTCGGTGGTGAAGCCCTGGTCGCGCACGAACACGAACTCCTGGCGCAGGCGACCGCCGGGGAACTTGCGGTAGCTCAGGTCCCAGACGATCTCGCCGACGTGCGGCACGAGGCCGATCGCCGACACCAGGCCGGCGAACTGGCCCTTCTGCGGGCCGCCGCCACCCATCATCTTCGCCTGCATGCCGCCCTTCTCGTCGTCGGCGGCCGTGCCCCACGCGTCGAGCGGAGCCGGGTCCTCGAGCAGCAGCGTCGGGTTGCCGGCGACCAGCCACTGCTGCAGGCGGTCCATCGCCTCCTGCTGCAGCGAGCTCGGCTGCGGCACGACCAGGCACGAGAGCCCTTCCGGATAGTCCTTGTCGGGGTCGACGCTCTCGATCTGGTACTGCTGCTGCAGCTCGTCGGCGATCTGCCAACGCTGCTTCTGGCGGAAGGTCTGGAAGTCCATGCCGCCCATGAACTCGACGTCGGTCTTCAGGATGCCGACCTTCTTGCGGCCAGCGCTGGCGACCGTGCGGATGCTGCGCATCAGCTCGTACTCGAGCGGCACCGCCGGCTCGATGAACGGGTTGACGACCTCCTCGGTGCCGCACTGCACGACGAAGCCGAGGAACATCTGCTGCTCGGCGTAGCCGCCGGCGGGCAGTTCGACCGGCACCGTCTGCATGCGGATGCCGAAGTTGCTCTCGGCGGCGCGCGCCTCCTGCGAGAACGGCTGCGGGAAGACGATGCTCTTCTCGATCTTGCCGCCGCCGAGCGAGTCGAACTGGTCGACCAGGTTCAGCAGCAGGTTCTTCTGCTGCACGAACTGCTCCGGCATCGTCTCGCTGGCGTAGACGGTGACGAACACCGTCTTGTCCGCCGGGATGCCGTCGATCAGCTGGCGCGACTCGGCGCTCAGCGAGTGGATGCCTTCGACGGTGGCATCGAGGCGGGGCAGCGAGTGCACGCCGATGACCGTCAGCGCCAGCGAGCAGGTGGCGAGGCCGACGAAGCGCACGGTGCCGTGCACACCTTCGGCGCCGCGCCAGTGGCGGCGCGACAGCAGCGCGAGGCCCAGCTGGAAGAACGTCACCGTCAGGCCGACGAACAGCAGGATGCCGGAGAACGGCAGCATGCCGCGCGCGAACTCGCGGAACTGGCCGATCGGACCGATCTGGCTCCACTTCAGGAAGCCGAACAGGCCGAACACCTCGCTGAGGCCGAGCACCAGCGCGCACAGCAGCAGCGACAGCAGGAACGAGATCGTCGCCGAGTTGGTCAGCTGCGAGCCGATCGTCGTCACCGCGACCAGCATCACGCCGAGCAGCCAGTAGCCGACGTAGTTGGCGAACAGCTGGCCCCAGTCGGGGTTGCCGAGCCACATCAGCACCAGCGGCAGCACCAGCGTGAACGCCAGCGCCGCGGTGTAGATCGCCACGTAGGCGGCGAACTTGCCGAGCTGCAGCTCGAAGTCCTTCGCCGGCAGCGTGAACAGCAGCTCCTGGGTGCCGTTCGCGCGCTCGCTGCTCCACATGCCCATCGTCGCGGCGGCGACGAACACCGCGGCGATCGCGGCGAAGGTCGGGAACGCGCCGGTGAAGTTCAGCGTGTCGAGGTTGGCGAGGTTGTTGGTGAAGAACGGATCGCTGTGCATCAGCACGCCGCACGAGACGGCGGCGAACAGCACCACGAACACGTAGTTGGCCGGGTTGCCGAACCAGCTGCGCAGGTCGCGCTTGGCGACGGCGAGCACGATGTTCTTGTTCATGGCTTGCCTCAGGCGTGCGTCGTCAGGTTGTGGAAGGCCTGGTCCATCTGACCACCGCCCTTCGCCTTGAACTCGGCCGGCGTGCCGTCGAAGGCGAGCCTGCCTTCGTTGACCAGCAGCACGCGGCCGGCCATCGCCTCGACTTCCTGGAACAGGTGCGTCGACAGCAGGATGGTGCGCGTCTGGCCGAGCTTCTTGACCAGCTCGCGCACGTGGCGGATCTGGTTCGGGTCGAGGCCGGTGGTCGGCTCGTCGAGGATCAGCACCTCGGGATCGTGCAGCAGCGCCTGCGCCATGCCGACGCGCTGCTTCTGGCCCTTGCTGCAGGTGCCGATCGGCTTGTCGAGCAGTTCGCCGAGGTCGCACTCCTCGGTGACGAAGTCGAGGCGCTGCTGCAGCTGGCCAGAGGCCAAGCCACGGGCCTCACCGAAGAAGGTCAGCAGCTCGCGCGCCGTCATTTCCGGATACAGCGGGCCGTTCTCCGGCAGGTAGCCGAGCTTCTGCGCCGCGCGCACGCGGTCCTGCACGACGTCGACGCCGGCGAGGCGGGCGGTGCCCGACGTCGGCGACAGGTAGCCGGTCAGCACCTTCATCGTCGTCGACTTGCCGGCGCCGTTGGGGCCGAGGAACGCGGCGACTTCCCCGCGTCGGATGGTGAAGGACAGATGGTCGACGGCGGCGAAGGACCCGTAGTACTTGCACAGGTCGACCGCCTCGATCATGGGTTCACGATCGGTCATTGGAATCACTCGAAAGGCCGAAGGGACTCACGACGGCGCACCGGGGACCCTCACGTCGATGGCCCGGGG
>CANGSN010000227.1 GCA_947455805.1 Planctomycetota bacterium | reverse complement strand
TGGGTCGACCTGTTCGACGGCCGCTCGCTCGGCGCGTTCGTCGTCACCGACTACGGCGGCCAGGGCGAGGTCGCCGTGCGCGACGGCCGGCTCCACCTCGGCATCGGCAACCCGCTGACCGGCGTCACCTGGACCGGCGCGCCGCCGCGCGGCGACTACGAGCTCGAACTGGTCGCACGCCGCGACCAGGGCAACG
Source organism: Planctomycetota bacterium (assembly GCA_947455805.1). Lineage (GTDB taxonomy): Bacteria > Planctomycetota > UBA1135 > UBA1135 > UBA2386 > UBA2386. The sequence goes on along the minus strand of CANGSN010000227.1, from coordinate 5,506 downwards.
ACTTCTTCGCGTCGCTGACGTTCCCGGTCGGCAACGCATGCCTGACGCTGGTGCTCGGCGGCTGGGGCGGCAGCCTGTGCGGATTGTCGAGCCTCGATGGCCTCGACGCGTCGCGCAACGGAACGCGCACCAGCCGCGCGTTCCCGGCCGGCCGCGACGCGCACGTGCACTTGGTGGTGACCGCCGATGCGGTGCGCGTCGACCTCGACGGTGCACCGCTGCTGCGCACCGACCTGCGCGGCCGCCGACTCTCGCTGCGTCCCGAAGTGGAGCTCAGCCGCCCGCTCGGCCTGGTGGCGTTCGCCTCCGAGGGCTCGATCGCACGGCTGCGCTGGCGACCGCGCGGCGGCGACGCCGAGGATCGCCGCGATCCGGCGGCCACCTCCGACGCTCGCAGCAGCCGCTGAATCCGGCCCACCGCCGCGTCGGAACGCGCAAGTCTCCCGATGCGGACGAGCGCAGAAGAGGGGTTGTATCTTGTTCGTGCGCGTCACTTTCCCCCGGCAGGCTGCGTCCAACGCGCTAGATTTGCGAACCAGCTGCCCTGCCCGTACGACCCACCCCATGACCAAAACGACCTGTCTCTTGATCGCCATCGCGGCCGTTTGCAGCGATGCCCTCGCCCAGTCGAACTCGCGCGGCCCCGGTTATGACGGCGCGCTCACGAACATCAGTAGCGCCACCTACTACGGCCGGCGCGGTGCGGCCTACCCGGGTGGCGAGCTCGGCCTCGCGTTCCAAAACACGCTGTGCAACCCGGGCACGATCCCGGTCGAGTGGCGCGCGCCGATGCTGCCCGACCACCCGAAGTTCAGCTTCCTGGTCGCCCGTGAAGTGAACGGCCGCCTGGTGCAGCTGTCGGATTGGTCCTACTGCAAGCACGCGTTCCTGTCGCTGAACAGCGGCGGCGCGACTTCGCCGTGCTCCGGCAGCTGCATCCAGCCGCCGGCTGGTGGCCAGCAACTCGGCATCCAGTGCTCGGACGTCTACACGGCCGGCAACAACGCCAGCCGCACCTACCTCGGCCCGCCCGTCGAGATCGACCCGTGGCTCGGCACGTGGAACCCGGTCGGCAGCTACTTCGACATCGGCGACCCGGCGCAGTCCGGCTACCCGGCGACTGCTGACGGCGTGCGCAGCCTCAACCAGGCGGTCTTCACCGGCGACTCGGTCGAGAACCGCGTGACGCTGCGTGAGGCCGACGTGCAGACGGCGGTGGGCACCGGCGTGCCGTTGTTCTTCCAGATCCAGGTCATCCAAGAGGGTGAACCGGTCACCAACCGCGGCAACAACATCATGTCGCGCCCGTTCACGCTGACGAAGACGTCGACGGCGTGGTCGACCAGCACGACCGGCAGCGCGTCCTTCGGCTCGATCATGAGCCGCTGGACCGGTGCCAACATGACCATGGGCGGCAACGGCAACGACGATGGCCGCTTTGCCATCGCCGTCAAGGTCAGCGGCCCGACCAACGGCATCTGGCACTACGAGTACGTCGTCCACAACATCGACAACAACCGCGGTGGCGCCTCGTTCCGCCTGCCGGTCTGCAACGGCGCGCGCGTGACCAACTTCGGCTTCCGCGACATCGACACCGATCCGCTGAACAACTGGACGCCGACCTACGCCGGCGGCGAAGTCGCGTTCACCGCTCCGGCCAACAACCCGCAGAACTGGAACACGCTCTACAACTTCTGGTTCGACTGCGACGTCGCCCCGACCAGCGGCAACGCGACGATCGACCAGGCCCGCGTCGGCCCGGGTGCGTTGACGGTTTCGGTGCCGACCACGGTGCCGGGCCTGCAGCCGGCTCTCTACCTCGGCGCTGGCTGCGGCGTGCCGACCGGTGAGCTGGTCATCAACGGCGTCCCGTCGGCGGGCAATGCCGGCTTCGCGCTGTCGGTGACCGGTGAGGCCAACTCGGCGGTCCTCGTCTACTTCAGCGAGAGCGACATCAACCTCGGCCTCGGCGGCGGCTGCAACTTGTTCCTCGATCCGAACGTGATGTCGTTGGCCGCAGTCGTCGGCCTCGACGGCGCTGGCGCCGGCTCGCTGCCGATCCCAGTCGCTCCGGGCCAGACCCCGGCGACGCTGACGTTCCAGGGCGCGACCCTGCTGAGCACCCCGCCGCTGTTCGGCCTGATCGGACTGACCAACGGCCTGAAGGTCCGCTTCGCCGGCACGGGCTGCAATTGAGCCGCGAGGGAGCTGCTTCACCGTCCCGGTGAAGCAGCAGCCTCTCGAAACGCCGCAACACCTCGTTGCGAGCATCGCACCAGCCGGGCCACTTGGCTCGGCTGCGTCGTTTCCGGGCGGCTTCGCCGCCGCTCCACCCTCCCGCCAGCGGGCTGCGTTCGTCAGCCGCGGCGGAGCAGGTTGCGGCGCTGCTTCGCGCGTTCGATCGCCTGCTGCGCCGCCGTCGGCGCGCCGCTCTTGCCGGCATCGAGGTGCTTGGCCAGCGCGCGCACGGTCGTGAAGCGGAACAAGTCGGTGACCTGCAGCTGCACAGAGAGCTTCTGCACGATCTCGCGGTGCACGCGCACGGCGAGGATGCTGTGGCCGCCGCTGTCGAAGAAATTGTCCTCGACGCCGACGTCGTCGGTGCCGAGCGCCTGCTTCCAGATCGCGAGGATCGTGTCCTCGGTCGGATCCTGCGCACTGGCGACGACGCGCTTGCCGGCGGCGACGACGCTCTCGGGTGCCGGCAACGCCTTGCGGTCGACCTTCAGGTTCGGCGTGCGCGGTAGGTCCGGCATCGGAACGAACGCGCTCGGCACCATGAAGTCGGGCAGCAGCCCGCGCAGGTGCGCCCGCAGCTCGTCGACCGCCGGTGCTGGCGACCGCGCGACGTAGTAGGCGACGAGCCGCGCTTCGCCACCGTCGGAGCGGGCGACGACGACGTTCTCGCGGATGCCGACGTGCTGGCTGAGCGCCGCCTCGATCTCGCCGAGTTCGATGCGGTAGCCGCGCACCTTCACCTGGTGGTCCTTGCGGCCGAGGTACTCGAGCACGCCGTCGTGGCGCCAGCGCACCAGGTCGCCGGTGCCGTAGATCGAACCGCGGCCGGTGAACGGGTCCGGACGGAAGCGTTCGGCGGTCAGCTCCGGCCGGCGAAAGTAGCCAGCGGTGACGCCGGCACCACCGATCCACAGTTCGCCCGGGCTGCCGGCCGGCACCGGCTGCAGGTGCGGGTCGAGCACGTAGACGCGCTGGTTCGCCAGCGGTCGACCGATCGGCACCGGTTCGTCGCTGCCGACCGGCATCGTCGTCGACCACACGGTGGTCTCGGTCGGGCCGTAGACATCGTGCAGCGTGCCGACCAGCGCCGTCAGCTGCCGGGCCAGCGCGATCGGCAGCGCTTCGCCGCCGACCAGCATGTGCCGCAGCCCCTTCAGCGCCAGCGGCGCCTGCTCGTCGACGAGCAGCATGCCCGCCATCGACGGCGTGCACTGGAAGTGCGTGACCTGGTGCTTCTGCAGCAGGGCCGGGATCGACTCGGGCGCGTCGTGGCCGGCAGCGGCGCCCGCCGCGGACGACGACGCGACGGCGGCGGCGTGGGCCGTGTCGCAGCGGCGCTTCAGCTCGAGCAGGTGCGGCAGGCTGTGCATCACGTGGTCGGTCGGCACGCCGAAGTCGACGAGGCAGGCGATCTCGTCGACCTGCATGCCGCGCAGCCGGTCGACGATCGCCACACACGTCTCGGGCGTGCCGAACAGGCCGCTCTGCGAGTAGTAGCGCTCGAACGAGAAGTCGAGCAGCGCCTCGAAGTCCTCGGCGGTGAGCCCGCCGTTCAGCAGCGCGTCGATCTCGCCCGGCTTGTCGACGCGGCTCTTGAAGGCCGGGAACGACCACGCCGCCTGCTTCACCAGGTCGAGGCTGCTGCGCAGGTAGCCCTTCATCGGCTCCTTGACGATGGCGCGCACCTTGGCCTCGTCGTCGCCGACGAACGTGTGCAGCATCAGCGTCACGCGGCCATCGCCCGGGTGACCGGCGTCGCGCCAGGCCTGACGGTAGACCTGCAGCTTGTGCGTGAGCTCCTCGAGGCTCTGGCCGAGCAGGTGCGTCAGCACGTAGCAGCCGGCTTCGCCCGCCATGCGGAACGTCTCCGGGTTGCCGGCGACGGTCAGCCAGCTGGGCAGCGTCTTCTGCAGCGGCCGCGGCAGCGTGCGGATCGCGATCGGCTTCCCGTCGTGGCCCGGGAACTCGACCGCGTCGCCGCGCCACAGCGCGTGCACCTGCGTGATCGCCTTCATCATCGCGTTCTTGCGGTCGGCGAAGTTCTCCGGCCGCAGCACGAAGTCGCGGCCGTGCCAGCCGGCAGCGAAGGCGATGCCGACGCGGCCGCGCGACAGGTTGTCGACCAGCGCCCAGTCCTCGGCGACACGGATCGGATGGTGCAGCGTGACGACGCACGAACCGGCGCGGATCGCCACGTTCTTGGTCATCGTCGCGATCGCCGCGCTGGCGACCGCGGGGTTCGGGTAGAGGCCGCCGAACGCGTGGAAGTGGCGCTCGGGCGTCCACACCGCCTCGAAGCCGTTCTGGTCGGCGAAGCGCGCGCCCTCGAACAGCAGCCGGTACTTGTCCTCCGCGTGTTCGCCTTCGTCGCTGGCGAAGTAGAACATGCTGAAGGTGATCGGCCGCACCTGCACCGGCGCCTTGGCCGCGGCCTTGTGCGCGGCCGCCCCTTCGCCCTGGTGCACGACGACGGTGAAGCCGCGGCACAAGGTCCACAGCAGCTCGAGCACCGAGATGTCGAACGACAGGCTGGTGACCGCGAGCCACGTGCCGGGCTCGGTGCCGAGCGCGCGATCCATGCCGGCGAAGAAGTTGGTGACGTTGCGCTGCTGCACCATCACGCCCTTCGGGCGGCCGGTCGAGCCCGACGTGTAGATCAGGTAGGCGAGGTGGTCGCCGGTCGCCTTGTCGTCGAGCAACACGCCGGCCTGCGCGATCGCCGCGGCGTCGGCGTCGAGGTCGACGCGCGGACAGGCTGCGGTCGGCGCGGCGGCGGCGGTGGCACCGTCGACGACCAGGGCCGCCAGTTCGGCGTCGCCGGCCATGAACTGCAGACGGTCCTTCGGGTAGCTCGGATCGAGCGGCACGTAGGCGGCGCCGCAGCGCAGCGTCGCCAGCACCGCCGTCACCATGCCGAAGCCGCGCTGCACGCAGATGCCGACGCGGTCGCCGACGCCGACGCCGCTGCCGCGCAGCCATCCGGCGAGGCGCTCGACGCGCTGCAGCAGCTGGCCGTAGCTCATGGCATCGTCGCGCACGCGCAGCGCCACGTGCTCCGGCCGCTTCTGCGCCATCGCCACGAACTGGCGGTGCACGCACGGCTCCGCCGGTGCTGGTGCGTCGCTCTGGTTCCACGTGCGCAGCAGCTGCTCGAGCTCGGCGGCCTCGAGGATCGGCACCACGGCGAGCGGCTGGTCCTGGTGGCTCGGCACGGCGCGCGCGAACACTTGCAGGCGGCGCACCAGTGCTTCGGCGCGCTCGCGCGGCA
>CANGSN010000226.1 GCA_947455805.1 Planctomycetota bacterium | reverse complement strand
CGCGGCTGCATCGCGAACTCGGCGTCGACCTCGAGCTGGCGACGTTGCTCGGCGCCGGCACGGTGCGCCTGATCGCGGTCGCGGTGCGGCGGGCGCTCGGCCACCCTCAGCCGGAGCAGCCGGAGGCCGATGCCGCCGACGCGGTCGGCGCCGCCAGCACGGTCGGCACCACCAGCGCGGCGACGAGCGGTGTCGCGGCGAACACGAACGAAGGTGCCGCGGCGAAGCGCACGTTCCAGCACCTGGTGCCGGTGCAGGCACGCGGGACGCGGCCGAAGCTGTTCCTGGTGCACGGTGCCGGCGGCAACGTGCTCGGCTTCCGTGAGATCGCCGCGGCGCTCGGCGACGACCAGCCGCTGTACGGACTGCAGGCGCGCGGCGTCGACGGCCGCAGCGAACCGCACGACAGCATCGCGGCGATGGCCGACACCTACCTCGCCGAGATCCTGCAGATGCAGCCCGCCGGCCCGTACCTGCTCGGTGGCTACAGCGGCGGCGGTGTCGTCGCCTACGAGATGGCGCAGCGGCTGCGCGCGCGCGGCGTCGTGGTGCCGTTCGTCGGCATGATCGACTCGCCGTGTCCGCAACGGCCGAAGCGCTCGGCGTTCGCGCGCACGATGGTGCACCTCGGTGAGCTCGTGCGGCAAGGGCCTGCGTATCCGCTCGGCATCCTGAAGACCAAGTTCGAGCGCTGGAGTGCCGCGCGGCACACCGAGCAGAGTCGCGGCGACGGTCCGCTGCCGCCGGAACAGCGCGGCTTCGCGCTGCAGTTCGCGTTCGAACGCGCCTTCGCGCAGCACCACGTCGCCGCCTACGGCGGGCCGGTGTGGCTGTTCCGCGCCGAGGTGCAGCGGCTCGGTGCGCGCTTCCAGACGGCGCACGATCTCGGCTGGGCGCCGTTCGTCGCCGATCTGCGGATCGAGGTCTGCCCCGGCGACCACTTCAGCATGTGCACGGCGCCGAACGTCGAGACACTGTGTGCGCGTCTGCGGGCGGCGATGGTCAGCGCACTCGACCGCGCGCGAACCGGCGGTTGATGGCGCACACGGCGCGCCGACCGGATCCGTGGCTCAAGGCGCCTTGGCGGCGGCTTCGAGGCGTGTGGCGATCGGCGCTTCCGGTGCCATCGCGGCCGGCGTCGCGTGCAGAGAGTTCGTGCGCACGTGGTTGCGCGGGTGGTTCACCACGCGGACGGGTTGTGCTCGCCGCGCCCGCCCGATCGTCGCCAGCGTGCGCAGCAGGTGGGTCGCGTCGAGTTCGCGCGACGTTGGGGCGCTGGTGTCGTCGACCCAGCGGATCAGGTCGTTGCACGACAGCAGGCCGATCAGTCGCCCCTGGTCGTCGACCACCGGCAGGCGCCGCACCGTGCGGGCGCGCATCTGCATCTCGGCCTCGTGCAGCGACTCCGTCGTGCGGAGGGTGGCGACGTCCTTGGCCATCGCATCGGCGACGCGCAGAGCACCGAGCGCTTTGCCGGTGGTCATCGCCGCCATGCAGATGTCGCGGTCGGTGATCATGCCGACGACGTGGCTGCGTTCGTCGACGACCGGCAGGGCACCGCAGTCGCTGTCCCACAGCTTGCGCGCTGCCTGGGCGAGCGTCGTGTCGGCGCGGCAATGGGCGACGTTCTTGCTCATCTTCTCGTGTACTTGCATGGTCGGTTCCTCGCTGGTCGTGGGCGTCTTCGGCCGCCGCGGAATGCCGCGGCCGCAGGGCGGATCGCGACCCTAGGCCGAGGGCATGAGCGGCGCGTGAAGTCCGCCCGAATCCGCGCTCACGTGGCGGGGCGAGATGGTCGAGCGCGACCGTCGCTTCGATCCGACAGTGCTGTGGACGTCAGGGAGCGGCCGGCGCGCCGCGCTGCAGGCAGCGCGCGTAGACCCCGGTGTCGACGTTGGCGCCGCAGACGATCAGGCCGACGCGCTTGCCGGCGAGCTGCTCGCGCATCTGCAGCATCGCGGCGGTGGTCGCCGCACCGGCTGGTTCGACCGCCAGCTTGCCGTCGGCGAACAGCAGCCACATCGCGCGGCAGATCGCGTCGTCGTCGACGGCGACGAGGCCGTCGAGGAAGCGGCGGCACAGCGCGTAGGAGTACGGCATCGCCATCGGTGCGCCGAGGCTGTCGGCGATCGTCTGCACGCGCTCGATGCGCTGCGGGCTGCCGGCGGCGAAGCTGCGGTGCATGCTGTCGGCGCCGGTCGGCTCGACGCCGTAGACCTTGCAGCGCGGCTGCAGCTGCTTGATCGCGGCGGCGACACCGGCGGCGAGGCCGCCGCCGCCGACGGCGACGAACAGGGCGTCGAGCTGGCCGGTCTGCCGCAGCATCTCCATGCCGAGCGTGCCGGCGCCGAGCGCCATCGCTTCGCCCTCGAACGGATGGATCAGGGCTCTGCCTTCGTCCTGTTCGATCTGCTGCACGCGCGCGAACGCGGCGGCGATGTCGGGTGCCAGTTCGACCTCGCCGCCGAGCGACCGGCAGGCGGCGATGCGCGCCGGATCGGCGGTCGCCGGCATCACCACCTTGGCGTGCGTGCCGACTGCCTTCGCCGCGTAGGCGACCGCCATCGCGTGGTTGCCGCCGCTGACCGCGGTGACGCCGCGCGTGCGCTGGTCGTCGGTCAGGTCGAGCATCGCCAGCAAGGCGCCGCGCACCTTGAACGAGCCGGTGTGCTGCCACAGCTCGAGTTTCAGCCAGACGGTGGCGCCGCTCGGGCCGAGTTCGGCGAGCCGATGGCCCTGCCAGGTCCACGACGGCGTCTCGCGCACGAGGCGCAAGAGGCGCGTGCGCGCCAGCTGGATCTGCTCGACGGTCGGCGCCGGAGCGGGGCTTGCTGGAGCGGTGCTGGAGTGGGCGTTCACGAGGAAGAGACCGGCGCCCCCGGCATCCAGGGACTCGACACGCCTGGCCGGCGCACACCGACCAGGAACCAGAAACCACGTCCCGCGGCCGCGGCGCAAGGGATCGCCGCTTCCAGCGCCTTCCCGGGGCGCCGATGCCGAAGACGCCGGCGCGGGATCTTGTAGCGAGCGGCCGGCGGACGTCACCAGCGCGCTGCCGACTTTTTGCGCCGTTGCGGCCGGCCGGCGGTGGCGGTCTCAGCTCCAGCGGTGGTAGGCGGGATGGCCTTCCTTGACCGCGACGAACAGGCCGTCGCAGGTCGCACACACCTTGCCGCCGGCTTCGAGCGTGCCGGTGACGCGGGCGCGGTCCTCGCTGCTCTCGACGACCTTGGCGCGCAGCAGCACCGGGCCGTTGCTGGGCGTCGGCCGCCGCAGCTTGATCGCATACTCGGCGGTGACCGTGCACTGCGGCGCGCTCAGCCCGGCCTTCTGCATCAGGTGGTGCGCCGCCGTCCAGTTGCAGTGGCAGTCGAGCAGCGAACCGACGATGCCTCCGTTCAGCATGCCGGGGAACGCCTCGTGCATCACCGCCGGCGTCCACGTGCAGACGACCTCGTCGCCCTGCACGAAGCTCTTGATGCGCAGTCCGTGTTGGTTGGACGGCCCGCAGCCGAAGCACGCGCTGTTCGGGGCGAAGGTGTCCTGCAAGCTCTTGCTCATGGCGACAGCGTAGGGCATCGCCGCCGTCGACACGAACAGCTGTGCGAACGGCGGCGCGCGGTGGGGCAGGTTCGTGACCGTTCCGCCGTTGGCGCGTGCTGGGCACGAGGCATGATGCGGCGATGCGCTCGTCCCGCCGTTCGTTCCTCGCCGGTGCCGCCGCCGTCTCTGCCGCCGGTTCCCTCGGGCTCGCGTCGTGTGCGTCGCGGGCACCGCGACCGCCGCGCGATCCGGCCGGCAAGGCGCGGCTCTTGGTCATCGGCGTCGCCAACCGCGGCGCCGACAACCTCGCTGGTGTCGCCAGCGAGGACCTGCGCTACCTGTGCGACATCGACCGCCAGGCACTCGCGGCGGCGGGCCAGAAGTTCCCGTCGGCGAAGCTGGTCGAGGACTTCCGCAGCGTGCTTGGCGACGCCGCGCTCTGCCGCGAACTCGACGGCGTCGTGGTCAGCACGCCCGACCACACGCACTACCCGGCGGCGATGATGGCGCTGCAGCAAGGCCTCGACGTCTACTGCGAGAAGCCGCTGACGCACACGATCGCGCAGGCGCGGCGGCTGCGCGCGGCCGCGCGCGCGAACGGCTGCATCACGCAGATGGGCATCCAGATCCACGCCAACGAGAACTACCGCCGCGTCGTCGAGGCGATCGGCGCCGGTGCTGTCGGCACCGTGCGCGAAGTGATCGTCTGGTGCGGCACCAACTGGTCGGCGAGCGAGCTGCCGAAGCCGAGCGAGGTGCCAGCACACGTGGCGTGGGATCTGTGGCTCGGTCCGGCCGCCGAACGCCCGTACGCCGACGGCTACCACCCGATGGGCTGGCGCCGTTACTGGGCGTTCGGCGGCGGCTCGACCGCCGACATGGGCTGCCACTTCCTCGACCTCGCGTTCTGGGCGCTGCAACTCGACGCACCGACGTCGCTGCAGGCGGACGGACCGGAGCCGCACGCCGAGTGCGGGCCGGCGGCGCTGCGCTGCGAGTACGCGTTCCCGCAGCGCGGCGCGCGCGCACCGGTGACGCTGCGCTGGCACTCCGCCGGCGATCGGCCGAACGAGGCGCTGGCCCAGCGCGGGCTCGAGAAGTGGGGCAACGGCGTGCTGTTCGTCGGCGACGACGGCTGGCTGGTCAGCGACTACAGCAAGCACGCGGTCGGGCCGGGGGCGCGCAAGGCCGCGTGGAAGGCGCCGGCACCCTCGATCGCGAAGTCGCCGGGCCATCATCGTGAGTGGCTCGACGGCAGTAGCAAGCGCGTGCAGCCGTCGTGCTCGTTCGAGTACGCGGTGCCGCTGACCGAGACCGTGCTGCTGGCGAACGTCGCCTTCCGTGCGGCGCGCGGCCGCAAGCTCGCGTGGGATGCGGCGGCGATGCGCACCGACGACGCCGGCGCCAACGCGCTGCTCGACGTCGCCGCGCGCGACGGCTGGCGGGTTTGACGGGGTCGAACGCGTAGCTCCGCGATCGGAGCGCCGCGTTCAGCCGAGCTGCTTCTTCGCCACCAGCGCGCCGACGTCCATCAGCAGCTGCTGCTCGTCGGCGGTGAACTCGTAAGGCACCGGCTTGGCGATGCCGAACACGCCGGCCAGGCGTTCGCCGGCGAGCATCGGGGCGGCGAGCGAGCCTTCCATCTGCGTCAGCTTGGCACCCGGGCGCGCCTGGCCGCTGGCGTCGCTCTGCAGGTTGCACACCTGCACCGGTTGCTTGCGTTCGGCGGCGAGGCCGGCCATGCCCTTGCCGATCGGCACCAGCTGCACCTTGTCGACCACCGGCGGCGGCAAGCCGCGATGGGTCGTCAGGTGCAGCACGCCGTCCTTCGGATCGATCAGGTGGATCGTGCCGCACGGACACTCGAAGTGGGCGAGCACACGTTCGAGCACGGTCGGCCAGCTCACCGGCGACTTCGCCAGCAGCTCGCGCACGGTGGTCAGCAGCGGATGCGGAGAACTCATCCGGGCATGCTAGCCAGCGCCTGCACGACGCGCGCCACCATGGCGCCGTCGGTGGTGCGCAGGGCGTAGTCGTCGGCCGGGGCGGTGCCGCCCATCGGCACCCCGTCGCGGCGGAACGTCATGCCGCTCGGCACCCAGGCGGTCGCCGACAGGTGCACTTCCTGCACGCCGCTCGCCGCCACCAGCTCGCGCACGTTGCCAAAGCGCACGCCAGCGCCGGCAAGCACGGTGATGCGTCCGGCG